>DASUNK010000370.1:0-9776 GCA_036277195.1 Longimicrobiaceae bacterium
CACGCGGGCGAGAGCTGGGGGCAGAAGGACGTGGAGTTCCTCCGCTTCGCCGGGCTCCCGCGCCGCGTCCCCGGGCTCCCGCTGGCGGTGGCGGTGGGGCAGACGGGCGGCGCGGGGGAGCCTTTCCCCGCCTCGATGGCGGAGAGCCTCGGCTGGCGGGTGCTCGACCCGGACGCCTGCGCGCCGGACCCGCCTCGGTACCGCGACTTCATCCAGGGCTCGCGCGGGGAGCTCTCCGTCGCCAAGGAGACGTACGTCAAGGCGGGAACCGGATGGTTCTCCGGACGTTCCGCCAGCTACCTTGCCTCGGGACGGCCCGTGGTGACGCAGGAGACCGGCTGGAGCCGGCACGTCCCGGCCGGCGAAGGGCTCTTCGCCTTCCGCACCGAGGACGAGGCCGCCGCCGCGCTGGAGGCCGTCGCCGCCGAGCCCGCGCGCCACGCCCGCGCCGCCCGCCGCATCGCGGAGGAGCACTTCGACAGCGGACTCGTCCTCCGCCGCCTCCTCGCCGGGGTCGGCGCGTAGCCGGAAACCATTCGCACCCACGGTGCCCCATGCACGACGAGCTGACGCAGCACGTGATCGCCCACATCGCCCAGACGCACCGCATCCCCCCGGAATCCATCACCCCGGAGAGCACCTTCGACGAGCTGGGGATCGACTCGCTGGGCGCGATGAGTCTGGTGGCCGACCTGGAGATCGAGATGGGGGTCGAGGTCCCGAACGAGGAGCTGCTCAAGGTGAAGACGGTGGGGCACGCCGTCGACAGCCTGGCTCGCGTGCTGGCCGCCGGCGCCGCGCCGCAGGGATGAGCGCGCGGCGGGTGGCCGTCACCGGCGTGGGCGCCATCTCGGCGCTCGGCGCGGACGCGGCCGGGTTCTGGGCCTCGCTCGCCGCCGGCCGCTCCGGGATCGGGCCGATCCAGGGGGTGGACTGCACCGGCCTGCGCTTCGCCAACGGCGCGGAGGTGCGCGGCTACGACCCCGCGGCGCACTTCGAGCGCCGGCAGTCCGACATGATGGACCGCTTCGCCCAACTCGGCGTGGTGGCCGCCCGCGAGGCCGTGGCCGCGGCCGGGGTGGAGTGGACGGAGGAGCTGCGCGACTCGGCCGCGGTGGTCACCGGCGCCTGCGTGGGCGGGCAGGCGTCGGAGGAGCAGGTGTTCATCGACGCCTACCAGAACAACCGGCACCGGGCGCACCCGCTCACGGTGCCGCGGGTGATGATGAACGCGGCCGCCAGCCAGATCACCATGGACCTGGGTCTGCGGGGGCCGGCGTTCACCGTCTCCAGCGCCTGCTCCTCGGCCAACCACGCCATCGGGCAGGCGTTCTGGATGGTGCGCTCCGGCGCGGCGGAGCTGGCGGTGGCCGGGGGGAGCGAGGCGCCCTTCGCCTTCGGTCATCTCAAGGGGTGGGACGCCATCCGCGCCGTCTCGCCCGACACCTGCCGCCCCTTCTCGCGCGACCGCACCGGGATGGTGCTGGGCGAGGGCGGGGCCATGCTGGTGCTGGAGCCGCTGGAGGCGGCGCGGGCGCGCGGGGCCACGGTGCTGGCCGAGCTGGTGGGGTTCGGGATGTCCGCCGACGCGCACCACCTGACGGCCCCCTCCGCCACGGGCGCCGCCCGGGCGATGCGGGCGGCGCTCCGCGACGCGGGGCTCGCCCCGGAGCGGGTGGGCTACGTGAACGCGCACGGCACCGGCACCGTGGCCAACGACCCGATGGAGACCGCCGCCATCCGCGCCGTCTTCGGCGCGCACGCCGACCGGCTGGCGGTGAGCGCCACCAAGTCGATGCACGGCCACGCGCTGGGCGCCGCCGGGGCGCTGGAGGCCGTCGCGACGGTGCTGGCGCTCCGCCACGGCCTCCTCCCGCCCACGGCCAACTTCACCGAGCCCGACCCCGCCTGCGACCTCGACGTCGTCCCCAACCAGGCCCGCCGCGCCGAGGTGGAGCACGCCATCTCCAACTCCTTCGCCTTCGGGGGATTGAACGCGGTGCTGGCCTTCCGGCGCGGCGATGCTTGAGGGAGCACAGGCCCCGCTCTTCCACCCGCTGGTCCCCGGCGCCGCGCTCCCGGGCGACTGGTACCACGGCGCCGTCCCCGCCAACCTCGAGGTGGGCGAGGGGACGGTGATCGACTCCTCCTTCTGCTTCAAGCACTACTTCGCGAAGGGCCGCGTCGGGCTGCGGGTGGGGCGGCACGTGACCTTCTGGCGCACCTCGCTGGCGGCGGAGGAGAACGGCGTCATCGAGATCGGCGACTACTGCTGGCTGGCGAACGCGTCGCTGGCGTGCACCGAGCGGATCACGCTCGGCTCCCACGTGGTGGTGGCGGGGGGCGTCACCATCGTGGACTCCGACTTCCACCCGCTCTCCGCCGCGGGGCGGCTGGCGGACACGGTGGCGCTCTCCACCCGCGGCGACCGCGCCCGGCGCCCCGCCTTCGACGTGCGCCCGGTGGTGGTGGAGGACGACGTCTGGATCGGCTACAACGCCACCATCCTCAAGGGCGTCACCCTCGGCGCGGGCGCGGTGGTGGCGCCGGGGGCGGTGGTGGTGCGCGACGTCGCGTCCGGCGCCCACGTGGCCGGCAACCCCGCGCGCCCGGTCGAGGGCTGATGCGACCGCCCTGCCGGCTGGAGCACGACTGGTATCCCCGCGGCGTACCGGGGAACGTGTCGCTGGGCGAGGACGTCTACCTCGACAGCGCCTACGGCTTCGCGGCCTTCCACTCGGAGCGCGAGCCCGGCGCCGTGCTGGGCGACGCGTGCGGCGCGTACGACCGCGCCACCCTCGTGGTCGGCCCCGAGGGCGAGGTGACGGTGGGGCCATACACGGTGCTGAACGGCGTCTACCTCGTCTGCAGCCACCGGATCACCGTGGGCGCGCACTGCCTGCTGGCGTGGGGGGTGGTGCTGACGGACTCGTGGAGCCCGGCCGGGGTGCCGGTCGCGGCGCGCCGGGCCGCCCTGCGCGCCGCGGCGGCGGACCCGCGGCGCATCCTCCCCTCAGTCGGCGAGCCGCGCCCGGTGACGGTGGAGGACAACGTCTGGGTGGGATTCGATTCGGTGATCCTCCCCGGCGTCACGCTGGGGCGCGGGTGCGTCATCGGGTGCAGGACGGTGGTGGCGGAGGACGTCCCGCCGTACGCCGTGGTGGTCGGGAGCCCCGCGCGGATCCTGCGGCACCTCGATCCGGACGACACCGAGGAGGTCCGCCGGCGGGCGCTGGTGGAGCGCGCCCGCGCGTGAAGCTGCGCGTGGTCGTCCTCGGCTACGTGGTGCGCGGTCCGATCGGGGGGATGGCCTGGCACCACCTCCAGTACGTGCTGGGGCTCGCGCGGCTGGGGCACGACGCCTGGTTCGTGGAGGACAGCGACGACTACCCGGGGTGCTACGACCCGGTGCGCCACGTGGTGGACACCGATCCCTCGTACGGGCTGGCCTTCGCGGAGCGCGCCTTCCGCCGGCTGGGGCTGGCGGAGCGCTGGGCGTACCACGACGCGCACGCAGGCGGGTGGAAGGGTCCCGCCGCGGATCGCGCGCCGGAGGTGTGCCGGAGCGCGGACCTCGTCCTCAACCTCTCCGCCGTCAACCCGCTCCGGCCGTGGCTGGCGGAAGTCCCCCGGCGGGCGCTGGTGGACACGGACCCGGTCTTCACCCAGCTCCGCCACCTGCACGATGCAGAGGCGCGCCGCGCCGCCGCCCTGCACACGCACTTCTTCACTTTCGGCGAGGGGATGGCGCGCGGGGGCGCGTGCGTGCCGGACGACGGCTTCCCCTGGTGCCCCACGCGGCAGCCGATCGTGCTGGACGCCTGGCCGGTGACGCCGGGGCCTGCGGACGGCCGCTTCACCACCGTGATGCAGTGGGACAGCTATCCGCCGCGTGAGCATGCCGGCCGGAGGTACGGGATGAAGAGCGACTCCTTCGCCGCGTACCTCGACCTTCCGGCGCGCACGGGGGCGGCCTTGGAGCTCGCCCTCGGCAGCGAGTCGGCCCCGCGCGACCAGCTGCGCGCGCACGGCTGGACCCTGCGCGACCCGCTCGCCGTCACCCGCGACCCGTGGACGTACCAGCAGTACCTCCGCGAGTCGAAGGCGGAGTTCAGCGTGGCCAAGCACGGCTACGTGGCCGCGCGCAGCGGGTGGTTCAGCGAGCGCACGGCCGCGTACCTGGCCAGCGGGCGCCCGACGCTGGTGCAGGACACCGGCTTCTCCGCGTGGCTCCCCGTGGGCGCCGGCCTCCTCGCCTTCTCGTCACCCGACGAGGCGGCCGCCGGGGTGGAGGAGATCGACCGGCGCTACGCCTTCCACTGCCGCGCGGCGCGCGAGGTGGCGGAGCGCTGCTTCGATTCCCGCGCGGTGCTGGAGGAGTTGCTGGAGGGGATCGGATGACGCCGCTTTCGCTGGACCTCGTCATCTGCACCTACGACAACGCGGCCCTCCTCGACCGCACGCTGGAGGCGATCTCGCGGCTGCGCATTCCGCCGGAGGTGCGGTGCGGCGTGCTGGTGGTGGACAACAACTGCACGGACGAGACGCCGGAGGTGGTGGAGCGGTGGGCGCGGACCTTCCCCCTGCCGCTGCGCCTGGTGCGCGAGCCCGTGCAGGGGCTGACCCCGGCGCGCCTCCGCGGCGTGCTGAGCACGGACGGCGAGTGGATCGCGTTCGTCGACGACGACTGCCTGCTTGCGGAGGACTGGGTGGAGCAGGCGGCGCGCTTCGCGGCGGAGCACCCGGAGTGCGGCGCGTTCGGCGGCAGGGTGGAGCCGGAGTGGGAGACGGAGCCGCCGCCGTACGTGCTGGCCCACCGCTACGCCTACGCGGCCAAGCAGCACGGCGACACGGCTCACCGCCGGCAGTGGCTGGCCGGCGCGGGGATGGTGGTGCGCAGGGCGGCGCTGGAGGCGTGTGGCTGGACGGACCGGCAGTTCCTGGAGGACCGCGCCGGCGGACGGCTGGTCTCCGGCGGCGACGTGGAGATCGGGCTGCGGATCGCGGCGGGGCACGAGGTCTGGTACGTCCCGGAGTGCACGCTGCGGCACGTGATCCCCGCGCGGCGGATGACGCGGCCGTACCTGCGGCGCATCACCCGCGGCCTGGGCGCCAGCCGCCACCACGCCGCCGCGCTCACCTGGAAGCACTCGTATCCGGCGTGGCTCCTCTGGTCCCTTGCCGGCGCCGCGGGATTTCTGGTGATGGGCATGCGCCAGCTCGTCCGCCCGCGGACCGGTTTCGACATGGCCCTCGCGTTCAGCCCGCTCCTCGGCTGGTGGGCGGCCGCCTGGGCGATGCTTTGGATGGACAGGGGCGAGCGGCGCCTCCTCCTGGGGTGCGCCGCGGCGCACCGTCCGCCGCGCTGATTCCGCGGGGCTGACGCGGGGGACGGAAGGGCTGTTTCTGCCTTCGCGTCAGCCGGCGGCGTCGGAGCCCCGGCCGTCCGTCCGCCGGCCGAAGACCCGGCGGAAGCGCGACGACCAGGACAGCGCCTTCGCCCGGAGGAAGGGCCGTCTCCACCAGGGGGGAGTTCCGGGCGCGTAGCCGAGCCGCTCCGCCAGGCGGCCCGTGCAGGCCGTCGCCACCTCCCGCTCGCCGGGGGTGAGGATGGCCGCCCGCTCGCCGTGGGACACCGAGACCCCGTCGCTGGAGAACGCGCTGTTGTTGCCCACCGGCATGCCCACCACGGTGGGGCTCAGCAGCGCCGGGAGCGGCTCGATCTCCAGGAATGCGGCCACACGGGCCATCACCTCTTCCGGCGCCGCGCTCAGGTCCTCGTACCTGAGGAGGTGGAAGCGCTCCGGCGCCCGCCGCGACCACCGCAGCGCCACCCGGTACGACGCCGCCAGGTCGTGCAGCACCGCCCGGGGCACAGCGAACGAGCCGAACGCCCGCTCCTGCAGCCGCTTTTGCGACGCGAACACGGCCAGCGGGTCGCGGACGATGTGGAGCACCTTCGCGTCCGGGAACGCAGCCCACAGGCGGTCGAGATGGCGCTCGTTCGTCGGCGTCTTGTCCACCCACAGGCGCACCCGCGGGTCCGGCCCCCGCGTGCGCCACGCCCAGGCGAGCGCCACCGCCACGTGCGGCGCCATCTCTCCATGGTCGCGCCGCACGGCGGGGAGCCACGCCAGGAGCGCCCGAGCGAAGTCGACGTACGGCGAACCGCCGGGGCCGCTGAGCCCCAGCAGCCAGTACGGCGCTGGCAGATGGGGGTTCGCCAGGCGGCGGAGCCATTCCTGGCCGAGCGCGGGGAGCCGCTCCACCTCCGGGAGCCGCATGAGCCGCGGCCGCAGGGCGGTGAGCCAGCTCCCCTCGACGGGGAGGACGGCGAGCGCGGGGTGGCCGTCCAGCAGGTTGCGCAGGAGCGTGGTGCCGCTGCGGTGCGTCCCGCAGACGAACACCGGGTGCGCCGCCAGCCTCCGCCCCCAGTCGAGGTCGGCGGGCGGGAGAGGGGTGGGCCCGGCGGCCTCGGCGGCGCGCCAGGCGGCGTCGGACCAGCGCGCCGCCGCGTCCAGCAGTTCGCGGCTCGGCGGGCCGTGCAGCCTGGTGGGCGGCAGGTGCCGGTCGAGCGCGCTTTCCAGGCCGAGAAGGTCGTTCGACATGCCGAACCTGGTTAACACCGCGCGGGGTGCGGAGCAAGCGCCGCCCCCGGCCGCAACGCCCCGACGGAGGAACATGCCCCGCCCGAAGCCGCTCTTCGTCATCGGCAGCAAGCGCTCCGGCAGCACGCTCATGGCCAACCTGCTGAACGCGCACCCTCGCGTGTTCGTCTCCCACGAGTCCGACATCCTCTGGATCCTCTACCAGGCCAGGAACGGCCCGCCCGCGCGCTACGTCCGGCACCCGCTGGACAGCGAGCTGATGATGAGCGCCACCGTCCGCAGCTGCCGGCGCATCCTCGACTCCCTCGGCGATCCGCCGGCCCGCGAGCAGATCGTGGAGGCGTTCCACCGCGTGCAGGCGCGGCTGATGGACGAGTACTTCCACCCGCCGCTGGTGCCGCGGGTGAAGCGCGCCGTGCTGAAGGCGGGGAAGGACCGCTCGCCGCGCAGCCTGTGGCGCGCCTTCCGCCAGCAGACGGCGCTTCCACGCAAGCGCGACCTGGCCTGGACCGGCGACAAGAAGCACGCCCAGTACCTCGATCCCGAGCTGCAGCCGTTCATCCGCGACCACTTTCCGGAGGCGCGGTACGTCCACGTGGTCCGCGACCCGCGGGGCGCCGTGGCCAGCGTGCTGGAGGCCGCGCGGCGCTGGGACGTGATGCCGGACTATTTCTGGGGAACGGCGGAGGAGGTGCTCGAACGGTGGGCGATCAACGAGGAGTGGGTGCTGCGGATGAAGGAGAGCATCCCGGATGCGATCTTCACCGTGCGCCTGGAGGACCTGTGGCGCGAGTCGCACGCCATCGCGGACCGGCTCCTGGACTTCCTCGGCCTGGAGACGTCGGACGAGTTCGCCGCGCAGATCCCCCAGCTCATCCACCCGCGCGACCCCAACGAGAAGTACGCTTCCTTCGCCCTCCCCGAGGTGCCGCGGGCGAGCCGCATCATGGAGATCTACGGCTACGGAGTCGGCGCGAGTACTCGATAGCGCGCCACCTCGTCGTTGAAAGCGGGCCCCTCCGCCGCGATGGCCTCGTCCATCCACTCGCTGGCGAAGCGGTGCAGCTCCACGTCCAGCGCGTTGCGGGCGCGGATGGCGTCGGCGGTGGATGATGGTAGGGAGTCGGTGGGGCGGCGGGCGGGGTTCACGTTGCGCGGGTAGGACGCGACCTCCTTCGTCCATCCCAGCCGGCGGTCGAGGAGGACGAGCGTCTCGTCGAACCGCTCGGTGACGCCCACGACCGAGAAGTGCCGCCGCAGGTTCTCCTTCGCGGTCTCCAGCATCGCCTCCGTGCACCCGCCGATCTCCGGGTCCGCGCCGGCGATGCGGCGCACCTGGTCGTTGTCGGCTTCCTTGAACGGCGGCGAGGCCGCGAACTCCTCCAGGCTCATGCGCTCGTCCAGCTTCAGGTAGTGGTAGAGCGAGACGACGCGCTCGACCGGATCGCGCAGCAGCGTGACGTACGTCCACGGCCGGCCGACGTGCTCGTGCACCCCGAACCAGAAGTGGCCGACCACCGCCCGCAGGTCGGCCCGGCCGAGCGTGGGGCGGATGTAGTCGGGAACCTGGAGGTCGGGCTCCTTGAAGAAGCCGTAGGGGACGAAGAGGACCCCGGCGTTCAGCAGCCCCTCGTCGTAGTCGCGCGGGGCGCGGCACTGGTTGTAGACGTACTCGCCGAGCGTGGTGCCCCCCGCCTTCGGGATGTGGAGGAAGAGGACGGTGGGCGCGGAGAATCCCGTGTCCACCGTCTCCGTGGAGGACTCCGCCGGCACGGCCCCGTTCGCGGCGGGGCGCGGCTGGAGCGCGGTACGCGCCACGCGCGGGAGCCAGCCGGCGAACGGCATGGCGATGAGGGGGAGGCGGCTGTCCAGCTTCAGCGAATCCTCCTCCACCTCCACGGTGCCGCGCATCCCGATCCCCTGCACCGAGAGCGAGAAGGTGAACCTGTTGCCCTCCCAGGAGCCCTGGAGGTTGGAGAAGCCGCGCGCCCACTCCGCGGTGGCCTTGAGCCGCGCGATGGCCTCCGCCCGCCCGAGGTCGTGGGCCACTTCCGTCCGGTACCTGGGCATCGGGTGAATCCTGCCTTCGTGGGAATCGCAATGCGTAGGGGCGCGATTCATCGCGATTCATCGCGCCCGCTGCCGGCTTCGCCTCGCGGCGTCGGGAACGGCTCCGATCCACCCGCGACAACTGTCATTCCGCGCGAGGAACGGGCGCGGAATCCAGCCTGCCGCCGTGCAGCCCCAGCGAAGCGAATGGAATTATGGAATTCGCCGCTGGAGAAACGCGAAGTCCGCCTTCGCGGACTGCAACGCCGCCCTCGCTGCATCTTTGTCATTCCGTGCGAAGAACAGCACGGAATCTACCCTGCTTCGGCTGGTGCTCGCCGAAGCGCCGCCGGGCTGGCCGAGCCGTGCTCCATCGTGGCCGCCGCAACGGTGAGGCTGCCGCACCCGGCTCCCGGGCATGCCTCGGCTAGATTCTTCGGCCCTGCGCGCACCGGTGCAGCGGCTGCTTCGCAGTGGCCGGGCGCTCAGAATGACAGCGTGCGTGCTGGCGCGCGCGTGACCGACCCAGCAGTCGGCGAAGGCCGACTTCGCGTAGTTGTTGCCCGCGGTTTCAACCGCCGGGCTGCCCCGGCACGATCGTCGGGCGATACGGGCCTCCGACGTCTACGATACCCGTCCGGCTGCCGGCCGTAAAGCTTGCGTTCTCCTCCGTAAACAGACACTCTTTGTCGGTATCCTCGCAACCCCGAGCTCCAGTTCCCACCGGATGGACACCGCTCCCCACCCCGAGTCCCCTCGCCCCCCCGCACGCCCCGCGGGGCTGCGCCGCGGACACCTGGCGCAGCTGGAGAGCGAGGCCGTCTACGTCCTGCGCGAGACGGCCGCGCAGTTCGAGCGCCCCGTGCTCCTCTTCAGCGGCGGCAAGGACTCCATCACCATGGTGCACCTGGCGCGGAAGGCGTTCTGGCCGGCGAGGATCCCCTTCCCCCTCCTGCACATCGACACCGGGCACAACTTCCCCGAGACGCTGGAGTTCCGCGACGGGCTGGCCGCCTCGGCCGGCGCCGAGCTCGTCGTCCGGACCGTGCAGGCCTCCATCGACGCCGGGCGGTGCGCGGACGAGCCGGGGCCCAACCCCAGCCGCAACGTGCTGCAGAC
>DASUNK010000371.1:0-6487 GCA_036277195.1 Longimicrobiaceae bacterium
AGGGACATTTCAGGTGTGCTGCTTTCGCTTCGGCTCCGGGCCTGTCATTCCAAGGCCGGTGAGCAGCATGGTGCCCGCGGGGTCGGGGGGAGGGGGCTTGCGAGGCCGCCTGCGTATCACGCCAGCAGCGCCCGGAGCAGCGCCGCGGCGGCGGCGTAGACGCCCGGCGACTCGCTCTCGCGCGGGCCGGCCACGTTGAGCGTGCGGACGTCGTACACCTCCAGCCAGCGGCGGAAGCGTCCCGCGTCCGCCGGCGAGCCGGCGCTCCGCAGGTAGACGGGGCGCCCCAGCCGCTGCACCGTCTCCAGCGTCCACTCCGTCCCGGGGCTGGCGCCCGCGCCGGTGAGGACCAGGGTGCCGTCCGAGTCGCGCACGTTCCACTCCGTGCGCTGGGCGGGGTCGGCCGAGGGAGTCTCCGCCAGGGGATAGCGGTCCGGGATCGGGCCGTCCTCGGCCAGCCGCCCGGCGGGGCACCAGCCGCCCGTCTCCAATCCCAGCTCCATCGCCACGTCCAGCGCCGCCCGGTCCACCCCCGTCTGCCCGCCCGAGACGATCTTCACAGGTGGAACGAGGTCACCAGCCGCTTCTCGGACTCGCCCTCGATCTGCGCCTCCAGCTCCACGAAGCGCTCCAGCCCGCTCCCCGCCAGCTTCTCGCGGAAGAGCTGGTCGAGCTGGAACACCCCCGCCGAGTTCGACATCTCGATCCGCAGCCGCACCGGCTTCTCCACCCCGCTCTCGATGTGCACCGCCTCGATGGCCTGCGCCGAGATGGAATGGATGCTGGTCGACCCCGCCGCGAAGGGGATGCGCGAGCGCCCCTTGGCCATATCCAGCGCGTCCGCCACCCGCACCACCCCCGCCTCGATCGTCAGCGGCCGCCCGCCCGAGCGGTGGGCGATGATGGCGTGCAGCACCTCGGCGCGCAGGACGGTGGCGGCGCGCACGTCATAGATGCCGTCGAGCAGCTCGCGCACCTTGGCCTGCGCCACGAAGAGCGAGAATCCCTCGTGGTCGGTGCGGTGGATGGACATCCCCACGTCGTGCAGCAGGGCGCCGAGCACCACCACCACCTCGGCCTCGTCGTTCGTCATCCCGTAGTGCTCCACCACCCCCGGCTCCACCCCGTGCTCGGTGAGCACGCGCAGCAGCTTGACCGCGATGTTCATCACGATCTTGACGTGCACGGGGCCGTGGTCCGTCATCCCCAGGCGCTCGACGGCGTTGACGTTGGCCGCCAGCCAGAGGGCGTACAGCTCCTCGTCGCGGTTGATGCGCTCGACGAGCGCGGCCACCTTCGCGTTGGCGCGGGTGGGCACGTTCAGCAGCAGCCGGTTGGCGAAGCGCTCGTCCAGCGTGCGCCCGTGGGTGGACCTCGCCTCCGCGGGCGTCAGCGTTTCCGTCATCTCTCGTCCGTTTCGTTGTCTCGTCCATCCGTCATCCTACCCTCTACGGCAGCATGCGGCATACCCGCGCCGCGGAGCCGCTCGGACAGGAAGCGGGCCGCCTCGGCCTCGGCCCAGAACTCGGGCGCCCAGGGCGGCCCGGCCACGAACCCCACGTGCCCGCCGTGCGCGGTGAACCCCGCGTGCAGCCACGGGTTGGCACGCACGGCGTCGCGGGGGATGGCGGAGGGCGGGAGGAAGGGGTCGTCCACGGCGTGCAGGATGAGCGTGGGGATGCGGATGCCGGCCAGGAAGGCGGCCGAGCTGGACGATTCCCAGTAGTGCTCGGCGCTGCGGAAGCCATGCAGCCGCGCCGTCACCGCGTCGTCGAACTCGCGGAAGGTGCGCGCGCGCAGCGCCCGCTCCACGTCGCCGTAGCCGGCGAGCATGGCCCGCTTCCCCATGAACTTCCGCCGCAGCTTGCGGACGAAGAAGCGCACGTAGAAGCGCCCCGTGCGGGTGCCGTCGAGCTGTCCGGCCCCGGCGGTGAGGTCGAAGGGGACGGAGACGGCCACCGCGGCCCGCAGCGGCACGGCCTCGCCCCGCTCGCCCAGGTACTTGAGGAGCACGTTGCCGCCCAGCGAGAAGCCCACCGCCACCAGCGGCACGCCGGGGTGCGCCGCGGCCACGTGGGCCAGCGCGAAGGCCAGGTCCCCGGTGTCGCCCGCGTGGTAGAAGCGGGCCAGGCGGTTGGGCTCGCCGCTGCAGGAGCGGAAGTTGAGCGCCACGGCGCGGATCCCCACTTCCGCCAGGGCGCGGCAGCTCTCCAGCACGTACGACGAGCCGGAGCCGCCCTCCAGCCCGTGCACCACCAGCGCGACGGGAGCGCCCGGGGCGGGCGCCGGCGCGCCGCGGACGGTGGCGTGGTCCAGGTCCACG
The DNA here is from genome assembly GCA_036277195.1 of Longimicrobiaceae bacterium. GTDB lineage: Bacteria > Gemmatimonadota > Gemmatimonadetes > Longimicrobiales > Longimicrobiaceae > Longimicrobium. Next base: position 2,324 of record DASUNK010000371.1, read on the forward strand.
AAGTCGCCGTCGGGGAGCTCCAGCCGCTCGCGCCGGTAGGTGACGCCCGCCGGGCCGCGCAGGAAGCGCCCGGCGATGGTCTGCGCGTGCGCGCCGGGGAGCCACCGCGCGGGGCGGAAGGGGCGGAGGACGAAGGGCGTCGGCATGCGGGTCGGGTTTGCGTCGGGGCGGGCCGGCGCCCAATCTAACGCGCCCCCGCCCGTTCCCCGAAACCGCGCCCCACCCGTGTGGCTCCTCCCCGTCTTCTCGCAGCTCTCCTCGCTGGCCGTGCGCCTCTTCTACCGGCTGGAGGCGGCGGGCGGGCGCGTGCCGCCCTCGGGACCGGCGCTGCTCGTCGCGAACCACCCCAACTCGCTGCTCGACCCGGCGATGGTGGTGGCCGTGGCCCGCCGGCCGGTGCGCTTCCTGGGCAAGGCGCCGCTCTTCGAGGACGCGCGGATCGGCTGGCTGGTGAAGGCGGCCGGCTCCATCCCCGTCTACCGCCGCGTGGACGACCCCGCCGCCATGGGGCGGAACGAGGACGCCTTCCGCGCCGTGCACCGGGCACTGGCGGGCGGCGCGGCGGTGGGGATCTTCCCCGAGGGCGTCAGCCACAGCGCGCCCTCGCTGGCGCCGCTGAAGACGGGTGCGGCGCGCATGGCGCTGGGCGGGGCCGCGCTCCTGGGCCGCGACTTCCCCGTGGTGCCGGTGGGGCTCACGCACCGCGACAAGGACACCTTCCGCTCCGCCGCGCTGGCGGTGGTCGGCGAGCCGGTGGAATGGGCGGACCTGGCCGGCCGCGGGCCGGACGACGCGGAGGCGGTGCAGGAGCTGACGCGGCGCATCGCCGCCGCGCTGCACGAGGTGACGGTGAACCTGGAGCGGTGGGAGGACGCGCCGCTGGTGGAGGCCGCCGAGGCCGTCTACGCCGCCGAGCTGCCGGTGGAGCCGGGCCCGGCCGCCCGCGTGGCCCGGCTGCGCGCGGCGGCGGAGGGGCTGGCGCGGCTGCGGGCGGAGGAGCGCGAGGCGTGGGACCGGGTGGCGCGCGAGGTGGCGCAGCACGCCCGGGTGCTGCGGGTGCTGGGGCTGCACCCGCGCGAGCTGCGGGCGGCGCCGCGCACCCTGGCCGCGGCCGAGTGGACGGTGCGGCAGGCCGCCTTCTTCCTCCTCGGCGCGCCGCTGGCGGCGCTGGGGGTGCTGGCCTACTGGCTCCCCTACCGGCTGACGGGGGTAGCCGAGGCGCGGGCGCGGCCGCCGGAGGACATCCGCGCCACCTACAAGGCGCTCTTCGGCGGGGCGCTGCACGTGGTGTGGACGCTGCTGCTGGCGGGGGTGGCGGCGTGGCGGGGCGGGCTCGTGGCGGGGGCGGCGGTGCTGGTGGCGCTGCCGCTGGCCGGCGTGGCGGCGCTGCACGTGCTGGAGCGCTGGGGCCGGTCGGTGGGCGAGGCCCGGCGCTTCTTCCTCCGCCTGCGCCGGCGCGAGACGCTGGACGAGCTGCGCGCCCGGCAGCGCGCGCTCGCCGGGCGCCTGCACGCGCTCTGGGAGGAGGTGCGGGCGTAGGGCCCGCTACTCGTTCACGTCGCCGGGCGCGGGGAGGGCGCCGGACTCTGGCGGTGGCGGCTGGAGCACCTGGTCCGTGAACGCCTGCCGCTCGGCGAGGCGCCGCACCTCGGCCTCCAGCCCCTGCACCGTCTCGCGCAGCGCCTTCAGCTCGGCGTTCTCGCCCTGCTTCAGCTTGCGGTCGGCCAGCCACTGCTCCAGCACCTTCCCCAGCCGCATGGTGACCGGGAAGAGGAGGATGAAGCCGCCGATCGTCATCAGGCAGAGCAGGCTGAAGATCATGCCCGCGATCGGGACGATGTCCATGCGGCGCTCCGGCGTTGGGGGTGATGGGATTCAGGCCGCGGCGGCCTCGGCTTCGGCGGCGCGGGCGCGGCGCTGGCCCTCCGGCACGTTCACCCGCGAGAGGAGCAGCCCGCCCACCACGAAGAACGCCATGATCGCCAGGATGGCGCTCCGGCTGGTGCCCGTGGCCGCCAGCACCAGCGAGAAGATGGCGGGGCCGAAGATCCCCGCGAACTTCTCGAACACGCTCCAGAAGCCGAAGAACTCGCCCGACTTGTGCCGCGGGATCATGGTGGCGAAGAGCGAGCGGCTGAGCGCCTGCGTCCCCCCCTGCACCATCCCCACCAGCACCGCCAGGCGCATGAAATCTCCCCCGTCCTGCATGCGGTAGCCCAGGACGCTGATCAGCACGTACGCGGCCAGCCCCAGGTAGATGCAGCGCTTGGCCCCGATCTTCCCCGCCAGCATCCCGAAGAGGAAGGCGAAGGGGATCCCCACGAACTGCACCAGCACCACCGCGGCGATCAGCGTCCCCTGCGCGATCCCCAGCTCCGTGCCGAAGGCGGTGGCCATGCGGATGATGGTGCCGATGCCGTCGTTGTAGATCAGGAAGGCCAGCAGCATGAGGAAGGCCTGCCGGTAGCCGCGCAGGCTCTGGAAGGTCTCGCGCAGCCGGGTGAAGGCCACCCGCACCGGGTTCTCGCCGCGCCGCTCGTCGGCCTCCAGCCGCACCGGCGGCTCGGCCACGCGGCGGAAGAGCGGGATGGAGAAGAGCACCCACCACACCGCCACGGAGAGGAAGGAGAGCCGCGACCCCCACTCGGCCGAGGGGAGGCCGAACCAGCCGGGCTGCTGGATCCAGAGGAGGTTGAGCACCAGCAGCAGCCCGCCTCCCACGTAGCCGAGCGCGTAGGCGGCGGTGGAGACGCGGTCCATCTCCTCCTCGCGCGCCACGTGCGGGAGCAGGCTCTCGTAGAAGACGAAGCTGCCGTTGACCCCGATGTTGGCGAGGATGAAGAGGACGGAGGCCAGCAGCAGGTCGCCGCGGCCGATGAGCACCATGAGCGCGACGGCGGTGGCGCCGATGCCCATGAAGGTGCCGAGCATCCGCTTCTTGACCGCCACGTAGTCGGCGATGGTGCCCAGCACCGGCGCCAGCACGGCGATCACCGCCAGCCCCGCGGTGGTCACCCAGCCGTAGGTGCGGGTGGCGTCGGACGGGTCCAGCCCGGCGCCGGCCACCCTCACGTAGTAGATGGGGAAGACCGCCGTGGTGATGGTGGTGATCATCCCGGAGTTGGCCCAGTCGTACATGGCCCAGGCGCGCAGCTCCGGGCGGTGCAGCCCCAGGCGTTCGAGCAGCCCTCCGCGGCGGGTCCCGTCTGCGTTGGAAGCGGTCATCGGGAGGCGTCGGCCGCTTCCTCCGGCTCCGGCGCGGCGCCGAGGAGCGCCTGCGCGCGGGCGGCCACCCGCGCCATCTGCGCTTCACGCTCCAGCGCCCAGGGCGGGAGGCGGAGGGCGTTGAAGGCCAGCGCCCCGCCACCCATGACGAAGAAGACCAGCGGGAGGAAGACCCCCTCCGGCAGCCCGCCGGCCACGAAGAGCACCATCAGCCAGACGAGCGCCGCCACCACGCCGGCGATGCCCACGCGGTTGAGCGCCGCGCCGTCGCCCTTGGTGGTCCCCAGCCGGAGGCGGTGCCCGGTGGGGGTGGGCTCCACGTAGGCGTGCAGGTTGCCGTTGGTCCACTCGCGGACGTCGCCGCGCGATCCCACGCGGCCGCGCGCTCCGAAGGTCTCGCGCAGCTCCGCCACCAGCACCTCCCACTCGCGGTCGGTGGGCGCCCGCGGCAGGTCGACGGTGCGGCCGACGGAGACGGGCAGCCCCAGGTCGGTCGCGCTGCGGCGCCGCGGCGTGGGGCCGGAGGTGCGCGTCGGCATCTGCCTGCCGCGCACGCCGGATCTCGTGGCCGCGATGCTCGGCGTGCTGGGCGCGGGCGGCGCGTACGTGCCGCTGGACCCGGCGTACCCGCGGGAGCGGCTGGGCTTCATGGTCGAAGACGCCGCGATTTCGCTGGTCATCACCGACTCGGCCTTCGCGGATCGCCTGCCGGAGAGTGCGGCCGCCCGGCTCCTGCTGGACCGTGAGCGCGACACCATCGTGGCGGAACCCGCCGACGCGCCGGAGAGCGGCGCCCTCCCCGAGAACCTGTCGCACGTCATCTTCACCTCCGGGTCCACGGGCCGCCCGAAGGGGGTGATGATCCGCCACTCCTCCGTCGTGGTCCTGCTGCACTGGCTGCGGGAGAACGTGACGGACGAGGAGCGCTCGTCGGTGCTC
>DASUNK010000372.1:0-8333 GCA_036277195.1 Longimicrobiaceae bacterium
GTGTGCGTCTCAAATGTTCCCCCGTCAAGCCTTTTGTTTACCATAATTAAATGGCACTAAAGTAGCGTAACTCCTCCGGGGGCTTCCAGCGAGAAAAAGCTTGCGCGGCGACCGCACGGCGTGCATTGTTCGGATGTTTGCCGCCCAGAACCAAGCGCTTCACCTGTTCCCGGACCAGTCTATCCCTAGGAACACCTGTGTCTTAGCGCCATCTGTGTACCGCCGGCCGGTGCGTTTTCCGGCGGAACATCCCCGGTCCGGAGGGCCAGGGAAGGCCTCCCCACCCGTCCCGCGCGCTGCGAGTGGCGGCGGGAAACGTATCTCTTTTCCCGTCAGCCGGTTGTGAACCGTATGGCACCATGGGCGCGGCTCGGCGCCGCGCTCCTCCTCCTCTCCGCCCCCCCGCTCGCGGCCCAGGCTGCGCCCGCTCCCCATCCCCTCGACCCGCTGACCGCGAACGAGCTCCGCACCGCCGTCGAGGTGCTGCGCGCCGCCGGCCGGGTGACGGACGAGAGCGCCATCGCCACGCTGGAGCTGCGCGAGCCCGCCAAGGACGCCCCGCCGGGCCCGCGCGAGGCGTTCGCGGTGGTCTACGAGCGCGCCGCACGCACCACCCACGAGGCGGTGGTGGACCTCGCCGCCCGCCGCGTGCGCGAGTGGCGCGCCGTCCCCGGGGTGCAGCCCCCCTTCCTGGCCAGCGACTACCTCCTCCTCCTCCAGGTCGTCCGCGCCGACTCCGCCTGGCGGGCGGCACTGCGCGCCCGCGGCATCACCGACCTGAACGCGGTGACCTTCACCCCCTGGATGGGGGGCGACTACGGGCACCCCGAAGAGCGGGGCGCGCGGATCGTGCGCGCCACCTTCAACTACCGCGGCGAGGCGCGCAACGAGTACGCGCGCCCGGTGGAGGGGCTGGCCGCCTTCGTGGACCTGGACCGGCGCCGCGTCTGGCGGCTGGTGGACACCGGCCCGGTGCCGCTGGCGGCCGCGCACGACTTCCCGGGCCCCGCCGCGGGTCCGCCCCGCCCGCCGCTGGCGCCGCTGCGGGTGGAGCAGCCCGAGGGGCCGTCCTTCGTGGTGGAGGGGCACGCGGTGCGGTGGGACCGCTGGCGCTTCCGCTGGGGCGTGCACCCGCGCGACGGGCTGGTGCTGCACGCCGTGCGCTGGGACGACGGCGGCCGCGAGCGCACCGTCCTCCACCGCGCCTCGGTCTCGGAGATGGTGGTGCCGTACGCCGACCCCGGCCCGGCCTGGTACTTCCGCAACGCCTTCGACCTGGGGGAGTTCGGGCTGGGGGCGGGCTCCACCAGCCTGCTCGACGCGGGGGTGGACGCGCCGGAGAACGCCGTCTTCCTCGCCGCCGTCTACGCCGACGAGCTGGGCGAGCCGGTGGAGGTGGAGCGCGCGGCCGCCCTCTACGAGCGCGACGGCGGCCTGCTCTGGAAGCACGCGCAGGTGCTGGCGGGGGAGAACGAGGCCCGGCGCGCGCGCCAGCTGGTGCTCTCCTATCCCGTCACCGTGGGGAACTACGACTACGTCTTCCGCTGGATCTTCCACCAGGACGGCGTGCTGGAGCACCAGGTGCAGCTCACCGGCGTGCTGGCGGTGAAGGGGGTGGCCGCGGACGCGGACGACCCGCACGGCCACCGGGTGCAGGCGGGGCTCCAGGCGGTGCACCACCAGCACTTCTTCAACTACCGGCTGGACCTGGACGTGGACGGCCCGCGCAACCGCGTGGTGGAGATGAACGCGCGGGCGCTGCCGCCCGGGCGCGACAACCCGTACGGCAACGCCTTCACCGTGGAGGAGACGGTGCTGGGGCGCGAGCTGGAGGCCCGGCGCCGGCTGGAACCTTCCACCGGCCGCGCCTGGAAGGTGGTGAACCCCGCGGCGCACACCGGCTACGCGCTGGTGCCGGGGACCAACGCCGTCCCCTACGCGCACCCCACCGCCTCCGTGCGCCGGCGGGCGGGGTTCGTGGACGCGCACCTGTGGGTGACGCCTTACGCCCCCGCCGAGATGAACGCGGCGGGGGCGTACGTCAACCAGAGCGCCGGGGGCGAGGGGCTGCCGGCGTGGACCCGCGCCGACCGCCCGCTGGTGGACCGCGACGTGGTGCTCTGGTACACCCTGGGCACCACCCACCTGCCGCGCCCCGAGGAGTGGCCGGTGATGCCGGTGCAGACCCTCGGCTTCCGGCTGGTGCCGTTCGGCTTCTTCGACCGCAACCCCGCGCTCGACGTCCCCGCCGCCCGGCCCTGAGGGTCAGGCGGCGCGGAGCCAGCGGCCCAGCTCGCGGAGCGTGGGCTTCTTCCCCGTGCTCAGGATCCCCACCCGGTAGATCTTCCCCGAGAGCCAGGCCATCACCCCCACCGTCAGCGCCAGCAGCGCCAGCGAGGTCGCCACCTGCGCCGGCGGCAGCGCCGCCGCGGCTAGCCGCATCGACATGCTGATCGGGGCGGTGAAGGGGATGAGCCCCAGCGTGGTGGCCGTGCTCCCCAGCGGGTCGTTGATCACCGGGAGCATGAAGAGGAGCGAGGCGATCAGCGGGAGGAAGACGATGGTCTGGTACTGCTGCGCCTCCTGGTCGCTGTTCACCGCCGCGCCCACCGCCGCGAAGAGCGTCGCGTAGAGGAAGAAGCCCAGGATGAAGAAGCCGATGGTGGCCGCCAGCACCCACGGCTCCACGCTCACCGTGCGCAGCGCCTCGGGCGAGAGCCCCACCCGCTCGGCGATGGCGTTGGACTTCCACGCCCCGAGCGCTCCCAGCCCGACCCACACCGCCACCTGCAGCAGCGCCACCGACCCCACCCCCAGGATCTTCCCCACCATCAGGCGGCCGGCGGGCACGGAGCTGACGATCACTTCCGCGATGCGGTTGGTCTTCTCCTCCAGCACGCTGCGCATGACGTTGATGCCGTAGAGGAAGACCAGCATGTAGATCATGAACCCCGAGATGTACGCCAGCCAGAAGGTGGACTCGGCGCTGGCGGCGTCCTCGCCCTGCTCGGTGATGCGCGCGGCCTGCAGCTGCACCGGGCGCAGCAGCGAGGCCACCTCCTGCACCTGCAGCCCGGCCTCGCGGAGCCGCTCCTGCTGCACCGCCTGCGAGGCGGCGCGCGAGATGCCGCGCTGCACGGTGAAGGAGGAGATGTTGCGGGCGCGGTAGGCGATCTCGCTGCTCTGCACCACGTCGGCCGGGAGCACCACGTAGGCCTCGATCTCCTCGGCCAGCACGCGGCGGTTGAGGTCCGCGCGCACCTGCGCCAGCGGGCCGGCGGCGCGCTCCACCCGGTAGCTGTCGGCGTCCTCGTCGTCGGAGGGGGCGGTGAGGGTGCGCACGAAGGCGTCGCCCACCCCGGCGGGGGCCTCGTCCACCAGCACCAGGGTGTGCTCGCGGCCGCCCCCCGCGCCGAGCACGGCGGGGAGGATGAAGAGCGCCCCCAGGAAGAGCGGGGTGAGGAGGGTGCCGATCCAGAACCCCTTGCTGCGCACCCGCTCCAGGAACTCGCGGCGGAGGACGATCATGACCTCATGCATGGGGGGCCTCCGCGACGCGGTGGGGGTGGGCGGCGTCGCCCACGTGGCGGACGAAGATCTCGTGCAGCGAGGGCTGCTCGCGCTCGAAGCGCACCAGCGGCGCGTCGAGCTGGTTGAGCGCGGCCAGCAGGGCGCGCGTGTCGGCGCCGGGGGCCAGCTCCACGCGCCACCCCTCGCCGGTCGGGGTGAAGGTGCCGAAGCGGCGCCCGTCGGCGGCGAAGCGGTCCACCTCCGCCGAGGGGTGCGCGAACTCCACCACGTAGCCGGAGCCCGGGTTGGCGCGGCGCACCTCCTTCAGGGTGCCGTCCAGCACCTTGCGTCCCTGGGCGATGATGCACACCGCCTCGCAGAGCTGCTCGGCCTGCTCCATGTTGTGGGTGCTGAAGAGCACCGTCTTCCCCTGGCGGCGGTGCTCCAGCATGGTGTCGCGCAGCACCTCCTGGTTCACCGGGTCCAGCCCGGACTGCGGCTCGTCGAGGATGAGCAGCTCCGGCCGGTGCAGCACGGTGGCGATGAACTGCACCTTCTGCTGCATCCCCTTGGAGAGCGTCTCCACCTTGGCGCTCTTCCACTCGCCCAGCCCCATCTTCTCCAGCCATTCGCCCGCGTCGCGGCGGGCCTGGCGGCGGTCCATCCCCTTGAGCTCGGCGAAGAAGACGATGACGTCGGTGACGTTCATCTTGCGGTAGAGCCCGCGCTCCTCGGGGAGGAAGCCCACGCGCCGCAGCACCTCACGGTCCCGCTCCGGGTCGGCGCCGAGCAGGGAGATGCGCCCGGCGTCACGGATGAGGATGTTCATCACCATCCGCAGCGTGGTGCTCTTGCCGGCGCCGTTGGGGCCCAGGATGCCGTAGATGGTGCCGGCGGGGACGGAGAGGCTCAGGTCGTCGACCGCCGTGTGGCCGGAGAAGCGTTTGGAGACGTGTTCCAGCAGGAGTGCCTGCTCCATGTGGCTCCAGTGGCGAAAGTGTGGAGGCGCCGCCGGTCGGAGGCGGCGCCGGGCTGGTGGCCCGGGGGTGGTACGGAGCGCCGCCGCGCCGGGTTGCACGGCGGCGCCGCGGCGTCAGCCGTCCTCGCCGTTCGGCTGGAAGACGTCCTCGATGCGCAGCCCGAAGAGGGCGGCGATGTCGAAGGCCAGGGAGAGGGAGGGGTTGTACTTCCCCGTCTCCAGGGCGTTCACCGTCTGCCGCGACACGCGCAGCCGCTCGGCGAGCTCCGCCTGCGACCAGTCGCGCTCGGCGCGGAGCACGCGCAGCCGGTTCCTCACTGGTAGCGCCGGCTGGTGAGGGCGTACGCCGCCAGGTAGAGGAACATGAGGATCATCCAGCCGTCCTCCCACCCCAGCGGCACGCGGATGTCGATCTTGTCGAGATAGTTGGCGCCCACGGCCAGGAGGATGGCCGCGCCGTAGGCCAGCGCCAGCGACTCCGCCACGATCTTGCGCTCCAGCTCGTCGAGGCCGCGGACCCAGCGGGCCATGACGCGCACCACGTACGCGGCGGCGAGCACGGGCACCAGCCCCACGGCGATGCGCCCGGCCGGGGGAAGCGTGAGCGCCTCCAGGGCGAGGGAGGTGAGCAGCACGCACGCCGCGAGCGCGCCCGTGGCGAGGTAGGGGTGGGTCATGAGGCGGGCGCGGTCGTTGTCCGCGGGGCCGCAGGGGGCGGAGCTTACCATGAGGGCAGCCGGGTTGAGGGATCGGTCGCCGAACCCGGCACGATAGTAAAGCTTGCTTTACATCCTGTCAAGGGTGATTGACGGACGGCGGATGGCTCCGCCGCCCGTCACCCCGCCGCGCGTCAGGGCTGCGGGCCGTGGCTGCACTGGCAGTTGCCGTTCCAGCACGCCCAGTGGGTGTAGCCCTTCTTGAAGCACGCCGTGCCGCAGGTCATGCTGTTGCACGGAGCCCCCTTGCACAGCTCGACCGTCGTCACCGCCGGCTGCGCGGGCGTGAAGCCCATCACCCCCAGCAGCGCCGCCGCGCAGAGCCCGCGCGCCATCTTCCTGGCCAGTGCCTGCATGTCATCCTCCCGTGAAGCGGTGTAGAAGGGGAAACCCCGGAAGCCGTGCTCCACGGTACGGCCTCTCGGGCTCTCGCGCAACACTGCTACGGTGGCAGCCCTCTCAGGCGACGTCGGCGGTGTAGCCTTCCTCCTGCACCGCGGCCGCCAGCTGCTCGGGCGAGACGGCGCGCTCGTCGTACTCCACCTCCGCCGCGCCTTCCTGCAGGTGCACGGTGGCGCTGCGCACGCCCGGGCGGTTCCGCAGCGCCTTCTCCACCGTCTGCACGCAGTGGCCGCAGCTCATGCCTTCGATGGCGAGTCGGGTCGTCTTCATCGGGAAGTCCTAAGTCCTAAGTCCTAAGTCCTGAATGGGCAGGCGGGCAGGTTCCATGCCCTCCCTCGCACTTCGCACTTCGCACTTCGCACTTCGCACTTCGCACTGGGTAGTTCTGGCCCTACGCCACCGTGCAGCGTACCTTCACGCGCCCGCACCGACCCCCGTCGTCCGCCCGGAGGCGCCCGTGTCCGAATACCCCAACCTCACCGTCATCCGGCACCCGCTCGTCCGCCACAAGCTGGCCGTGCTCCGCCGCAAGGAGACCTCGAAGAAGAAGTTCAAGGAGCTGGTGGACGAGATCGCCATGCTGATGGCGTTCGAGGTCACCCGCGACCTGCCGCTGGAGCCGGTGGAGATCGAGACGCCGCTGGAGCAGACCACCGAGATGATGCTGGCGGGGAAGAAGCTCACCGTGGTGCCGATCCTGCGCGCCGGGCTGGGAATGGTGGAGGGGGTGGTGCGGCTGATCCCCTCGGCGCGGGTGGGGCACATCGGGCTGTTCCGCGACCACGACACGCTGGAGCCGGTGGACTACTACTTCAAGATCCCCAGCGAGGCCGAGGCGCGCGACTTCATCCTGCTGGACCCCATGCTCGCCACCGGCGGCTCGGCCGTGGCGGCGGTGACCTCGCTCAAGCGGCACGGCGCCGTGCGCGTGCGCTTCGTCTGCCTGGTGGCCGCGCCGGAAGGGGTGGAGCGCATGCTGAAGACCCACCCCGACGTGCAGGTCTTCACCGCCGCGCTCGACCGCCAGCTCAACGAGAAGGGCTACATCCTCCCCGGCCTGGGCGACGCCGGCGACCGCCTCTTCGGCACCAAGTAAGGCCCTCCCACGCTCCCCGGTGCGGCATGCGCGCCGGGGAGGGAATGTCCCACCCGTCGCGGAACCGCACCGCCGCCAGGGGGGCCGGCTTCCGCATCTCCCAGACTTGCAACGACTTGAGCGGCATCGCCCCGACGCACGGGAGGGGCATGCACGTTGCTGCTCACGGCGGCAAGTAAAGCTCACGGCGCTTCCCTCTGCTTCGCGGCTCCACGGTCTCGTCCTTCGGTTCTCCTCCCGAAGTGCCCTTCCTCGCGCCGGCGAGGTGCCATGCAGTACCACGATCTCGACGTCACCCTGGCGAACGGCGGCCTGCACTACCAGCGGGTGGCCCGCTGCGGCACGCGCCACGGCGAGCGGCAGGACGAGGTGCCGCTCGACCTGGAGCCGCTCGCGCGCGCGCTGGAGACGCTGGAGGCGTACGCCGGCGCGCGGCTGGACGAGCAGGCGCAGCGCGACCTCGGCATGCTCCTGTACGACGGGCTCTTCGGGCGCGGGAGCGTGGGGGCGCAGCTGGAGCGCTGCATCGGCGGGGCGCAGATGGAGGAGAACGGCGGGGTGCGCGTGCGGCTGGACCTGGACGGAGCGCCCCAGCTGGCGAGGATCCCCTGGGAGTTCCTCTACTTCCCCAGCGACGAGCGCTTCCTGGCCCCCTCGCTGCAGAGCCCGCTGATCCGCTACCTGCGCAGCGGCGCGGCCAACCCGGGGCTGGAGGTGCGGCTCCCGGTGCGCGTGCTGGCGGTGCTCCCGGAGAGCGCCGCCCGTGGCGAGGCGCCGCTCGACCTGGCCGCCGAGAAGGCCCTCCTGCAGCGCGCCCTGGCCCCGCTGGCCGCGGCGGGGACGGCCGACCTGCGCTTCCTCGACCGCGAGGCGACGCCGGACCGGCTGCGGAGCGCGCTCTCCGGCGGCGTCCCCGAGCTGGGGGAGGAGCCGTTCCAGGTGGTGTGCTTCGCCGGGCACGGCGAGGCGCACGCCGGCGGGGCCCGGCTCTTCCTGGACGGCGAGGGGGGCGAGCCGGTGCCCGTGGAGGACCGCTGGCTGGCCGAGCTGTTCGACCCGGCGCGCGGCGTCAAGCTGGTGGTGCTCAACGCCTGCCAGGGGGCCACCGTCACCGGGCTGCAGCCCTTCGCCGGGCTGGCGCCCCGGCTGGTGAAGCAGGGCGTCCCCGCGGTGGTGGCCATGCAGTTCCCGGTGTACGACGACGAGGCCCTCTGCTTCGCCGAGACCTTCTACCGCGCCCTCTTCCGCGGACCGTCGCGCGGGCGGGTGGAGGTGGCCACCAGCGAGGCGCGCCGGGCGCTGAAGCAGGACTTCCCCGACAGCCGGGCGTGGGGCGCGCCCGTGCTCTACATGCGCGCCGGCGGCTACCTGTTCACCCCCACCACCGGGCGCACGGCGCGCGACGTCCCGCTCGGCCGCGACGAGGCTGACGCCTGGCGCGAGGCCGTGCGCGAGCACGAGCGCACCATCGGGCAGCTCTCCCAGGCGTCGCCGGACGAGCGCACGGTCGCGCTGCTGCGGCGGGAGCGGCGGGAGCTCTCCCGGGCGCTCCGGCTCCTCCGGCTGCGGGGGCTGGTGGCCGGGGCCGTGCTGGCGGTGGCCGGCGCCCTCACCGCGCTCCCGGCGCTCC
>DASUNK010000373.1:0-7657 GCA_036277195.1 Longimicrobiaceae bacterium
GGCCGCGCGCAGCGCGGCCGCGCCGAAGGCCAGGGTGAAGAGGGCGGCGGCCAGCTGCAGGCCGAGCATGAGGGTGCGGGAATCCATGGCGCGCGCGCCTCGCCGTCAGCAGATGGGCGGGCAGAGGAACGGCGTGTCGCGGATCAGCAGCACCTCCTCGCCGGCGCCGGCGGGGACGGGCGGGTCCGGCGGCTCCGCGGGCGGGTTGTCCCGCCAGCCGGGCGGCTTGAGGTAGACGGCGATGGCGGCGACCTCGCGCCGCGGGTCGTCCACGCGCAGCACGAGCCGCCGCTGCTGCGGGCCCCCGGCGAATTCGACCACGCTGGAGGTGTACGGCTCCAGCGCGCCCACCGGGAGGACGAACGACCCCGACTGGTCGTACAGCACCACCGGCTCGCTCCCGGCGGGGGTCACGCTCAGCGTGCGCACGAAGCCGGGGTAGAAGGTGGCGGTGTAGCCCTGCTGCGCGACGACCTGCGTGGGGTTGGAGGCCGGGAGGCCGGGCGGACGGACGGGGAGCTCGGGCGTGCTCATTGTGGTCTCTCCTGCCATGATGGGGGGAAGCATTGAAGGACTGCGGACCTGCGACAAGAAAGTGCGCGTCGGTTGCGGAAAGGGCAAGGAAATTCGCGCGCCGCAACCGCTTCCGGAGCCTTTCGCGACAGGACCCGGGCAGCGTGCGCTCCCCGGGCCCCAGCACGTGTCAGGAAACGGCCAAAAGCGGCAGGAACGGTGTCCGCCGCCGCCCGCTCAGCGGTTCCGGAGGTTGCCCACGCGGGTGAAGATGGCGATCACCCCGCAGTCGGACCCCTCGCGGGCGCTGTACCTGGCGGGGACCTGCGCCCCGCTGCTGTACACCTCGATCGACTCGACCTCGTCCGGGTGGATGACGGCGGAGATGGTCGTCTTCTCGGGGACGACCACCGGGTGGTCGTCGACGAAGAAGAGCATGGGGCACTGCCCCCACTCGCGGGCGGAGTTGGTCTCGCCGAGCACGCCGCAGGGGTCGCCGCGCGGGCGGACGCCGGGCGCCATCGCGTTGTTCCCCTGGCACTGGTCCGGGCGGTCCGGGGTGCTGGTGCGGCCGGGCGCCTTGGGGTCGTTGGCCCCGCCCGCGCCGTGCGAGGCGGCCGGGATGTCGGGGGCGCTGGCGAAGCGCTGGGTGGTGCGCCCCGCCATCTCCACCGCGTAGCCGCCGGGCACCGTCACCAGCCGCACGCCGGGGATCCCCCGGAAGAGGTCGGTGACCTGCTGCGGCTGCCGGCGCTCGATGTCGGCGCGGGTGATGAGCACGCCCCCGGCGCGCAGCCGGCGGTTGGCCTCGCGGCGCTCGGCGTCCGCCTCGCCGCGCACCCCCGCCACCGGGATGGGAGCGCCGGTGACGGCCGCCACCCCCACCGGGCCGGCGCCGAGCCGCAGGTCCTGCCGCAGGGCGGGGGCGCCCGCCAGCCGCACCGTGCCGCGCCCCTCGGAGGCGCCGTACGACACCCGCACCTGCACGTCGGCGTCGGTGGGCACCGCGCACGCCACGTAGAAGCCGGCGGCGTTGGCCTCGGCCTCCACCGTGCTCCCCGCGCCGCGCGCGCGCCACTGGAAGGTGACCTGTGCGCCGCCCACCGGGGCCGCCCCGTCCGCCCGCGTCACCGTGCCGAAGACCACCCCCCGCGCCGGCGCGGGCGCCGCCTGCGGGCAGAGCCGCGCCGCCAGCGTGGGGAGCGAGGGGATGGCGAGGTCCACCCGCGCCTCCTCGCCCGGGCGCACCGAGACGCGGCGCGCCTCGGGCGTCACGCCGGTGGCCGCCAGCCGCGGGTGGGTGAAGGAGACGGCGTACTCGCCCTCGGGGACGTCGGCGATCTCGAAGGCGCCGCCGGCGTCGGTGCGCGCGGCGTACTGGGTGCCGGAGACGAACACCCCGGCGTCCTGCAGCGCCCGGCCGGCGATGCTGTCGAACACCACACCCGCCACCCGGCCGCGGCTGGCGAGGGAGCGCCCCGGCTGCGCCGCCGTGGCCACCACCTCGCCCCCCTCCTCGCGCAGCCACACCACCGAGTCGCGCGCCTCGGTGCGGGCGCGCTCGCGGTCCATCCCGTAGGTCACCACGTTGCGCTCCACCGCGGGCATGCGGATCCACCAGCGGCGGACGATGAGCTCGCCCGTGGGGAGGCGCTCGAACTCCACCCGCCCGCCCACGCGGCGCTCGTCCACCCGCACGGGGAGCGAGGTGTAGCGGTACTCCAGGAAGCGCAGCTCCGAGGTGGCGGCGTCGATCCAGAGCACGCCGGCCACGTCGGTGAGGGTGCCGCGGCGCGCGGGGCGGAAGGCCAGCCCCACCAGCCCGGCGGCGGGCGGGGGCTGGTCGTGCAGCACGAAGCAGTGGCCGTCGAGGAACTCGTCGGAGAGGAGGACGGCGGCGTCGGGCGCGTAGTAGTAGGTGCCGTCGGGGAGCTGGCGGGCGAAGCCCTCGCGCGCCAGCTCGGCGGCGGGGATGCTGGCGAAGGGCGCCTTCACCTGGCGGGAGCGCCGCTCGCTCTCCTCGTGCTGCACCTGCAGGGTGGCCGCGTCGAGCCGGCGGCGGAAGAGGGTCACGTCGTAGCGCAGCAGCTCGGCGCGCTCCACGTGCGCGCTGGCCGAGAGCGCCTTGCGGGCCTCCTCCCAGAGCGCCGCGGTGGCCAACCCCGCCTCCGGGCGGACGCTGCAGCTCCGCCGCGCCGCGGTGGCCTGGATCCCCTCCAGCTCCACCATCCGCTGGGGCTCGGCGGTGAGCCGCTGCTGCGCCGTCCGCCCCGCCTCCAGCGCCAGCGCCGGCGAGGTGGCGGTGGCGTAGCCGGGGCGCTCGGCCCGCAGCCGGAAGGTGCCGGCCGCGGGGGCGCGCACCGCGAAGCGGCCCGCCGAGTCGGTGAGGGCGCTGGCCTGCGCGGCGCCGGCGGCGTCGAGCAGCGTCACCAGCGCGCCCGCCACGGGGCGGCCGCTCCCGGCCTCGCGCAGGTCGCCGCGCACCTCCTGCGCGGCGAGGGGAGCGGCGGCGGCCAGCAGCGCGGCGAGGGCGGCGGAGAGGGCGCGGGGGCGGAGCGGCATGGGGCCACCTCAGGGACCGGGGCGGTGCGGGGAGACGCCTGAATGGTAGCGCCGGAAGGGGAGCGGCACCACTATGTAGTCCTGAGTCCTGAGTCCTAAGTCCTGAAAGACCGAGATCCAGGAGAATGCACGGAACCCCCCTGCAACGCGTATGAGCCGCGGTTTCTGTCGACTGTGCGTGCTGATTTTCGCACTGGCGGCGTGCGCGCCGGCGGCGCCTCCCGCCGCGGCGCCGGGGCCGGTGAAGCGCGTGCGCATCGTGCACACCAACGACTTCCACGGCCGGCTCCTCCCGCAGACGCCCGCGTGGGCGGAGGGGCGCGGCGTGGGCGGCGCGGCGGTGCTGGCGGCGCACTTCGACAGCGCGGAGGCGCGCTTCGGCGGGCCCACCCTGGTGCTCTCCGGCGGCGACGACATGCAGGGCACCGCCGTCAGCAACCTGAGCTGGGGGCGCGCCACCATCGACGCGCACAACGCCGCCGGCTACGACGCGGCCGCGCTGGGGAACCACGAGTTCGACTGGGGGCTCGACACGCTGCGCGCCCGCGTCCGCCAGAGCCGCTTCCCCTGGCTGGCTGCCAACGTGTACCTGGAGGGGACCGAGCGGCAGCCGGAGTGGATCCGGCCGTGGGTGATGCTGGAGCGGGACGGGGTGAAGGTGGCGGTGGTGGGCGCCGCAACCGTCACCACCCCGGAGATCACCGTCCCCTCGCGCATCGTCGGGCTGCGCTTCGGGCCCGAGGCGCCGGCGGTGAGCCGGGCCGCGCGCGAGGCCCGCGCCGCCGGGGCGGACTTCGTGGTGGTGACGCTGCACGTGGGCGCCGTCTGCGCCGAGCCGGGGAGCGAGCCGGGGGAGGCGTCGCGCGGGTGCCGGGGCGAGGTGCTGGAGATGGCGGAGGCGCTCACCGAGCCGGTGGACCTGATCGTGGGCGGGCACACGCACCGGCGGGTGCTCACCACCGCGGCCGGCATCCCCGTCTCCGAGGCCGCCTCGTACTCCACCCACTACAGCCTCACGGACCTGGAGCGCCGCGGGGGCCGCGCCACCGTGGCGCGCCGCGAGGTGCGCATCGCCTGGGCCGACGAGGTGGACCCCGACACCGCCGTGGCCCGCGTGGTGGAGCGGTGGACGGCCGAGGTGCGCCCCGTCATCGAGCGCGAGGTGACGCGCTTCGCCGAGCCGCTGGACACGGTGGGGGGCGAGTTCGCCCTGGGCGGCCTGATCGCCGACGCGCACCGGCGGGCCACCGGGGCGCAGGTGTCGCTGGTGAACAACGGCTCCATCCGCCGCCCCCTCCCGGCGGGGGTCATCACCTACGGGATGCTGTACGAGCTGCAGCCCTTCCAGAACGAGCTGGTGGTGCTGGAGCTCACCGGGGCGCAGCTGCGGGCCGCGCTGGAGAACGCGGTGGCGAGGGGGAGCCCCGACGCCAACCTCTCGGGGCTGACGGTGACCTACGACCCGGCGGCGCCCGAGGGGTCGCGGGTGCGCTCCATCCGCCTGGACCACCAGAGCCGCGAGCTGGGCGACGCGGACCGGGTGACGGCGGGGCTCTCCGAGTTCCTGGCCCAGGGCGGCGACCGCTACGCCTCGCTGGCGCCGGTGGCCGCGCGCCGCACCGGCGTGGTGGACCTGGACGCCCTCATCGCCCACCTGCGCGCGCGGGCGGACCCGCTGGGGCGACCGCTCACCGGCCGCTGGGTGCGGGGCGGGAGCTGAGCGTGCCCGTCGCCGACGCCACGGAAATCCCCGTCGCCATCCGCTGCCGCGGCCTGCACCGCCGCTTCGGCCAGACGGTGGCGGTCCGCTCGCTCGACCTGGAGGTGCGCCGTGGCGAGTGCTTCGGGCTGCTGGGCCCCAACGGCGCCGGGAAGACCACCACCATCGAGGTGCTGGAGGGGCTGCAGCCCCCCGACGCCGGCGAGGTGGAGGTGCTGGGGATGCGCTGGAGCCGCGACGCCGCCGCCATCCGCCCGCGGCTGGGCGTGCAGCTGCAGGAGAGCGAGTTCCCGGACCGCTCCACCGCCGAGGAGGTGGTCCGCCTCTTCCGCTCCTTCTATCCCGGCGGCCCCACGGTGGACCAGCTGATCGACTTCGTGCAGCTGGGCGAGAAGCGCCGCACCCAGGTGCGCAGCCTCTCCGGCGGCCAGCGGCAGCGCCTCTCGGTGGCCTGCGCCCTGGCCGGCGACCCCGACGTCCTCTTCCTCGACGAGCCCACCACCGGGCTCGACCCGCAGTCGCGCCGGCAGCTCTGGGACATCTGCCTGGCCTTCCGCGAGCGGGGCGGCACCATCCTGCTCACCACCCACTTCATGGACGAGGCCGAGCGCCTGGCCGACCGCGTCGCCATCCTCGACCACGGCGAGATCATCGCCCAGGGCACCCCGCCCGAGCTGATCCGCTCCCTGGGCGGCGAGCACGTCGTCGAGTTCTCCGCCACCGTCCCGCTCGACGAGGAGCGGCTGCGCGCCCTCCCCGACGTGAGCCGCGTGCGCCGGCGCGGCGCCGAGACGCTGCTCACCGTGGGCGAGCCGCACCGCTCGCTCCCCCCGCTGCTGGAGCTGATCACCGCCGCCGGGGGCGAGCTCGCCTCGCTCAACACCCACACCGCCACCCTCGACGACGTCTTCCTCAACCTCACCGGCCGGGCGCTGCGCGATGACTGAGCGCCTCCACCCCCTGCGCGAGCTGGTGCGGGCGCGCGTCGTCGCCTTCCTGCGCGAGCCCGAGGCCCTCTTCTGGACCTTCGGCTTCCCGCTGGTCATGGCGGCGGCGCTGGGGCTGGCCTTCCGCGAGGCGCCCACCGAGCAGGCGGTGGTGGGGGTGGAGCGGGGGAGCGCGGGCGAGCGGCACGCCGCCGCGCTGCGGGCCTCGCCCGAGGTGGAGGTGCGCGTCCTCCCGCCCGACTCGGCGGAGCGGGCGCTGCGCCGGGGCGACGTGGCCGTGCTCCTGGCCGGGCGCGACACCCTGGTGTACCGCTACGACCCGGCGCGCGAGGAGAGCCGCGCCGCCCGCCTCCTGGCCGACGCCGCCGTGCAGGCCGGCGCCGGGGCCGCGCGCCCGGTGGCGGTGCGCGAGGACCGCGAGCGGCAGCCGGGCGGGCGCTACATCGACTGGGTGGTCCCCGGCATCCTGGGGCTCAACCTGATGAGCACGGGGATGTGGGGGATCGGCTTCGGGCTGGTGATCATGCGGCAGAAGAAGCAGCTCAAGCGCCTCTCGGCCACCCCCATGCGCCGGCGCGACTTCCTGCTGGCGCAGATCCTGGCGCGGCTCCTCTTCATCGCGGTCGAGGTGCCGCCGATCGTCGTCTTCGCCTGGCTGGCCTTCGGGGTGGAGGTGCGCGGCTCGCTCCTGGCGCTGGCCGGGGTGGTGCTGCTGGGGGCGATGGCGTTCGCGGGGCTGGGGCTGCTCTGCGCCGCGCGCCCGCGCACCATCGAGGGGGTGAGCGGCCTGCTCAACCTGGTGATGCTCCCGATGTTCGTGCTCTCGGGGGTGTTCTTCTCCGCCGGCCGCTTCCCCGACCCCATCCAGCCGCTGGTGCAGGCGCTCCCGCTCACCGCCCTGAACGACGCGGTGCGGGCCATCTACAACGAGGGGCTCCCCTTCGCCGGCTACGCGGGCGAGGTGGCCATCCTGGCGGCGTGGATGGCCGCTTCCTTCGTCCTCGCGCTCCGCATGTTCCGCTGGCAGTGAGGGCGGCCCCGGGTGTCACGAAAGCGCCACCACGTGCGTTTCTATCTTCGCAAGCCGAGCCCGGCGGTCCGCCGCCGGCTCCACGAGGTCGGGAACCCGATGCCCCGGTTCACGTGCACTCCGCGAACGCCGACGCCCTCGCCTGGCCTTCCGTGGCGCCGCGCCCCGCGCGCGCCGTGAGCACGGAGGCCGTGGGCACCGTGGACTTCGACGCCCTCTTCCGGAACCTGTACCCCTCGCTCTTCCGGTACCTGCACCGGCTGACGGGGGACTCGGACGCCGCCGAGGACATCGCGCAGGAGGCCTTCGTCCGCCTCCTGGGCCGGTCCATGCCGGAGAAGGAGGCACGGCTCTGGCTGTTCACGGTGGCGACCAACCTGTTCCGGGATTCCGCCCGCACCTCGCGGCGCCGCGAGCGCCTGCTGACGGCGGAGCCCTGGACGCCCTCCGCGCTGCCGCGGCCCGACGAGTCGCTGGAGCGCACGCGCACGGTGGACCGGGTGCGCCGGGCGCTGGACCGCCTGGCCCCGCGCGACCGGCAGATGCTGCTGATGCGCGAGGAGGGCTTCCGCTACGACGAGATCGCACGGGTGGCCGCCGTGGCGCCCGGCTCGGTGGGCACGCTGCTGGCACGGGCCACGCGCCGGTTCATAGCGGTCTACGAAGCACCTGAGGAGGAAGGTGATGAAGCATACGGATGAGGGCGCGCTGCAGGCCCTCCTGGACGGCGAGCTGACGCCCGCCCAGGCCGCCGGGGTGGAGGCCCACCTGGCCTCCTGCTCCGCCTGCGCCGCCGAGCTGGAAGGGCTGCGGGCGGCCCGCGGCCGGCTCTCGTCCGCCCTGGCCCTAGCGGACGCGGTCCCGCCGATGCTGGCGACGCGCGCC
>DASUNK010000374.1:0-2627 GCA_036277195.1 Longimicrobiaceae bacterium
TCCAGCACCCGCGAGCTGTCGGCGAAGGCGTAACGAAAGCCGTCCACCACCGCCACCCCCTCCGTCCAGCGGTGCGGGAGGGCGGTGGCCCCGCGCCCGGCCCACCCCAGCTGCTCCCAGCTGTCCAGCGAGTCGCCCAGGCTCTGCAGCGCCAGCCCCAGCGTGTCGAGGGTGACGTCGCCCTGCCGGGCGGCGTAGAGGAGCGTGCCGCCGCCGCGCACCCACTCCGCCAGCGCGTGCAGCTCGCCCGGCGAGGCGCCCTCCGAGGGGGCCAGCACGGCCAGCGGCCCGGCGAGGGGGTCCGCGTCGGCGTAGGGCGTCAGGCGCTGGCGCGTCTCCACCTCCAGCTCCTCCAGCACCAGCCGGAGCGCCCGGGCGCCGCCGTCGCCGCTGAGGAAGGTGGAGGGCCGGAACTGGCCGGGTCCATCCTGCTCGCGCGTGCTCGCCACGAAGGAGAGGAGGAGGATGATGACGACGAGGAGGAAGACCAGGAGCTGGTCGCGGCGGCTACCCACCGGCGCCCCCCTGGCGCGCGGCGCCGGCCAGCTGCTCGTACCCCGCGGCGTCCAGCGGCCGCCCGCCGAAGGCCACCGGCTCGAAGCCGCGCAGGAAGGCGCCCAGCGCGCCCGCCGCCTGGGGGTGGGCGCGGGCCTCGCGGCGGTAGTCGCCCGGGGTCTTGGCCGGGTCGAAGCGGACGGCGCCGCGCGCGTCCAGCCGCAGGAGGAGGGCCTGGTTGAGCGCCAGCGCCGCGTCGCGCCAGCGCCCCTCGGCGGCGGCGCGGCGGGCGGCCTCCTCCCAGTAGGCCGCGGTCCGGGGGCCCGCCCGGCGGGTGTCGCTCGCCGCCTCGGCCGCCTTCCGCTCCGTGCGCCCGGCCTGCACGGCGGTCACCACCAGGTGGGCGATGATGGCCAGCGCGGAGAGCGCCAGCCAGCCCACGATGAGCCAGAAGAGGACGGGCGAGGTGCTCTCCAGCGCGGCCAGCCGCCCGAACTGCCCCGCCAGCCAGTGCAGGAAGCTGCCGACGAGCGCCGCGATCAGCGCCAGCGGCGACCACGCCTCGTCGGCCGGGGCGAACTCGGGGCGGGAGAATACCTGCTGAACCGCCTGCTGCACCTCGGCGGCGCTGGGAAGGGAGGGCGCCTGCACGATGCGCTATCCCGCCGCGGCCAGCCCCTCGGTGGCCAGCTCCACGTCCAGCGCCTCGGCACGGACGCGGCGGTCGTAGTAGAGCAGGACGATCGCGCCCACCACGAACGGCAGCGTCAGCGCCGAGATCAGCAGGCTGATGAGCTGCACCACGCCGTACATGACGGGATCCTGCAGGATGAGCTCGCCGGCGGAGACGCCGGTGGAGAGGCGGCTGATGCCCTGGAGCCCCCAGGAGGGGAGCGCGGCGATGATGTAGGCCACGGTGACCAGCAGGAAGATGCGCCCCCAGGCGCCGGACGCCAGCTCGCGCGAGCGCGAGAGGGCCGTGATCGGCCCGCGCCGCTCCACCACCACGGCGGGCGCCACCGCGAAGAACATGCACGCCAGCAGCAGCCCCGGCACGACGAGGAAGACCAGCCCGACGAGGACGAGCACCGCCGCGATGATGGTGGCCCCCAGCAGCGGGAGGAAGTGCACCAGCCCGCGGCTCACCCCGACGCCCACGCTTACGGCGTGCCCGGTGTAGGCCTGCGACACCATGTCGGTGAGGACGCTCCACTGCAGCACCTGGCACCCCAGGAGGAGCGGCGCCAGGAGGAGGAGGAGCAACCCCACCGCCGCGAGCGCCGCTGCCGCCGAGCCGGCGGCGGTGACCACCAGGGCCGCCAGCAGCCCCACGGCCAGCGCCGGGAGGAGGGGGAGGAGCGAACCCAGGAAGAAGGTGCTGAAGTGCCGGCGATACAGCGCGAAGGCGCCGTCGAGGATCTCGCCGAAGGCGAGGGGGCGCAGCTGCGCGTGGGCCATCGTGGAGCTCTCCTGCGGGTGGGGTGGGGAAACGGTGCAGCGGGGAGCCGCGGGGCGGGCGCCACATCATACGCATGGCGCCAGTGCGTGTCAATGCGGAATGTGAAGGGGAGACAAGGAGTTGCGCGCGGGTCACCGCACGGTGACGGCGGCGGCGCGCGAGGCGCCCGCGGCCAGCGGGCGGTGGGCCGCGTCGGACCAGAAGAGCCGCAGCGCGTGGGTGCCGGGCTCCAGCCGGGGGAGGGTCCAGGCGTAGCGGGTGCCGCCGGCGGGGCGGAGGTCGCCGGGGGCGGGCATCAGCGCGCCGGCGCCGACGCCGACGCCGAGGTGGAGGTGGCGGTCGCCGGCCACCCAGCCGCCGGGGCCGGGACGGAGCGCGGCGCCGGCGTCGAACACCACCTCGAGCGGCTGCGCCGCCGTGTCGCCGTCGGCGGGGCGGAGCAGCTCCAGCCGAGGGACCGGCGCATCGCCATCGCCCGAACCCGCGATCCACCGCACCCCGAAGAACAGGGCGAGGAGGAGGGCGATCGCCCCCAGCACGCCGTACACCACGTCCGCACGCTCCCGGCTCATCCACGCACCTTCGCCACGAGTCCCGTCGCACTTCGCACTTCGCACTTCGCACTTCGCACTTCGCACTTCGCACTTCGCACTTCGCACTTCGCACTTCGCAC
>DASUNK010000375.1:0-3282 GCA_036277195.1 Longimicrobiaceae bacterium
AGGCTGCGCGCCGCCAGGGAGGAGAGGAAGTCGCTCATGCGCCGGCCATCTCCAGGTAGCGCCGCCGCCGCCAGGGGCTCAGCGCCAGGACGTCGGCCTCGCGCCAGCCGTAGGCCAGCGCCAGCACGTGCACCTCGCGGAGCGTCCGCTCGCTCCACGCCTCCACCTCGCTCCACAGGAACGAGGCGATGTCGAAGAGCGCCTCCCACCCGTGCCCGCACGCCGGGCACACGAGCGCGAGCCGCACCTCCGCCTGCGGGTCGGCCGCGGCCAGCCCCGCGCCGAGCGCCCGCACCACCTCCTCCGGCAGCTCGTCCGCGCCGCGCGGCTCGCCGTGCTCGTGCGCCTCCACCACGCAGCGCTCCAGCAGCACCTGCCGCGCTTCCTCCACCCCGGACGCCGTGGCGGCCGCCGCCAGGTCGCCCGCGGTGGGGAGCCGCGCCACCAGCGCCCACCCCTCCGCCTCCAGCGCCAGCGGCTCCGGCGGCGGCTCGCCCTCCACCCGCACCGCCGCCACCGCGAAGTCCAGCTCCACCCGCTCGCCGCACGCCGGGCAGTCGGCCGTGCTCACCACCCGCGGCCCGAAGAGGCGCTCGCGCAGCCCCAGCAGCTCCGCGTCGCGCCGCCCCGCGGGCCAGGCCGCCGGCTCGTCGTCGGGCACCCCGTCCCAGGCGGCGCCGACCAGCGCCAGCGCGCGCTGGGCGGGGTGTGCCCCCTCCCAGCGCTCGCACAGCGCCAGCAGCTCTCCCGCCGCGGGCGTGCGCACGCTCAGACCGCCGGCTCGGTGAAGGTGGGCTCGGTGGGCTCCACCACCTCGTAGTCGCGCTCCCACCCCTCGTTCTCCAGCTTGAGCGTCTGGATGGCCACCGCGTTGGCGTTGGCGTCCAGGTCCGGGAGCGCCTGGAACTCCGACACCCAGCAGCGGTAGACCCGGTAGGCGATCGCCAGCTGCCCCGCCTCGTTGTAGAACTCGATGGTGAGGTCCTTCCGGAAGTCCTTGAGCGAGGTCTCCGCCCCCAGCCCCGAGCCGTAGTTCCACACCTTGTTCGCCCACTTCTCGAACTCGGTGTCGTGGGTCACGCCGCGCTCCAGCGTCACCGCCTCGTACTTGGTGCGCCCCGGCGACTTGCGCGAGGAGCTGGGGTCGCCCCCCTCGCGGTGCTCCACCACCTCGGTGGTGCGCTTGAGCGCGCTCACCTTGCTCACCCCCGCCACGTAGCGGCCGTCCCACTTCACCCGGAACTTGAAGTTCTTGTAGGGATCGAACCGCTGCGCGTTCACGCTGAACTGGGCCATGGGTCTCCTCCTCCGTTAGGCCTGGGTCTGGCCGGCGAGCTGCTGGATGCGGATGATCACGAACTCGGCGGGCTTCAGCGGCGCGAACCCCACCACGATGTTCACGATGCCGCGGTCGATGTCGGTCTGCGTGGTGGTCTCGGCGTCGCACTTCACCAGGTACGCCTCGCGCGGCGTCTTCCCCTGGAAGGCCCCCTGGCGGAAGAGGTTCTGCATGAACGCCGAGACGTTCAGCCGGATCTGCCCCCAGAGCGGCTCGTCGTTGGGCTCGAACACCACCCACTTGAGCCCCTGGAAGAGGCTCTCCTCCAGGTAGAGCGCCAGCCGGCGGACGGGGATGTACTTCCACTCGCTCGCCTGCTGGTCCGCGCCGTCCAGGGTGCGCGCCCCCCAGGCCACGCCGCCGTAGACGGGGAAGGTGCGCAGCGCGTTCACCCCCAGCGGGTTGAGCGCGCCGTTCTCGGCGTCGGTGATGCGGGTGACCAGCGTGGCCCCCACCAGGGTGGCCTCCGTCCCCGCCGGCGCCTTCCAGATCCCCCGCGACGAGTCGATGCGCGCGTACAGCCCCGCCAGCGTGCCGCTGGCGCCCACGTTGAGCGGCCGGTCCTCGCGCAGCCGGTCGGGGATCTCCAGCCGGGGGAAGTAGACCGCCGCGTTGCGGCTGCGCAGCCCACTCGCCTCGGCGTTGGCCAGCCAGGTGACCATCCCGGCCGGGGTGGTCACGTCCTCCGGGATGTCCACGATCAGGAAGGCCCGCTTCTCCAGGCAGTACGTCTCGGCGTCGGCCAGCACGGTGAAGTGGCTGGCCTCGCCCAGGGCGGGCGCGCCGGGGAGGGAGAGGAGGTTGAAGACGTAGGGGGCGATGCCGTCCAGCGCGTGGATCCCCGCGATCAGCGCGTTGGAGTCGGGGGCGCTCCCGTCGCTGGCGGCGATGGTGCTGGGCCCGGGCAGGTCGTCGGGGAGCGCGCCGAGCGCCACGAACGCGGCGCTGTCGGCGTCGTTCACCACCGCGGGGCTGGTGGCGTCCCCGTCGGTCTCGAGCGGGGGATCGCCCAGCCCCACGTCGGTCACCCGCACCAGCCGCGACGAGCGGTTCACCGTGTCCTGCACGAAGCGCACGTGGCCGGTGTCCATGCTGAGGTTACGGTGCACCTCGCTGTCCACCACCGTGTCGCGCCCGTTCACCACCCGGACCTCGCGCACCACCAGGTTGAAGAGGTTCGCCGGGTCCGAGGTGCGGTAGTCGACCCCCACCTGCAGGCTGTTCCCCCACACCCCCGGGCTGGCGGCCTCCACCCGCAGCGCGTCCTGCTCCGGCGAGCCGCCGGGGAGCACGATCCCCGCGGGCGCCGGGTTCCCCGCGGCCACCCGCACCACCCAGGCGATCTGGCCGCCGTTCTTGTAGTACTGCTGGATGGCGTAGCTCCCCGCGCTGCGCGCGTCCAGCCCGCCGTAGACCCGCTCGAAGTCGCCCCAGCTGGTGATCCGGACCGCCTCGCCCATGGGGCCCCGGGCGAAGAAGTCCACGAACGCCGTGTCCGAGGTGCTGACCCCGGCAATGGTGCGGACCCCGCTCGGGACTTCCTCGACGTAGACGCCGGGGTAGCTGTAGGTGCTGGGCATGGAACCTCCTCCGGGTTGAGGGTCGTGACGCGCGCCGTCCGGTCAGCGCGCGGACGCCGCGGCGCCGGCGAGGGCGCCGTCCGCGCGCAGGCTGTCGTAGAAGGCCCGGTCTGCGGGGCTGGCCAGGCAGTCGGCCAGCGTCCGCGGGTGGTCCGGCCGCCGGGCGAACCAGCCGGTCACGTCCACCGCGCCCATCCGCGTCCACGCGTGCCCGTGGCCGTGGCGCACCAGGATGTAGCGCTCGGGGTGGTCCACGATGCGCACCGGCTCGCGGCCGTGGTCGCGCAGCAGCCACCAGTCCACCTTGGCGGGCACGGGGCGGAAGGGGGTGCGCTCCCACACCGCGCGGGGGAAGCAGAGCGT
>DASUNK010000376.1:0-9892 GCA_036277195.1 Longimicrobiaceae bacterium
CGATGAGGCGCTGGCCGAGCATCGCGCCGGGCGGACGCTGCCGCTCGATCCCGATCGCATGTGAAGTCCCACACGACAGCACAGTTCCGCAAGGCGCTGGCTTCGCTCCCCGAAGAGGTGCAGGAGCAGGCACGCGAGGCATACCGGCAGTGAAACCCCCGCCGGGGGCCCGGCGTACCAGGCACCGTCCTCCGCAGCAGCGCCCACCCCGCACGCCGTCCGCATGGACTCCATCCTCATCGTCGACGACGAGCCGAACATCCGGCGGATGCTGGGCAGCCTGCTGCGCGCCGAGGGCTTCCGCACCCGCGAGGCCGGCTCCGCCCGCGGCGCCCTGGCCGAGGTGGCCGCCGAGGAGCCCGACGCCGTCCTCCTCGACCTCTACCTGGGCGAGGAGTCGGGGCTGGAGGCCCTCCCCCGGCTGCAGGAGGCGGCACCCGAGCTCCCCGTGGTGATGATGAGCGGTCGCGCCACCCTCTCCGACGCGGTCAAGGCCACCCAGCTCGGCGCCTTCCACTTCATCGAGAAGCCACTCACCCCCGAGGCCGTCCTCCTCACCCTGCGCAGCGCGCTGGAGCTGCGGCGGGCGCGCGCGCTCAACCGCGCCCTGCAGCAGGAGCTGGCCGCCGGCGACGAGATGGTGGGGCGCTCCCCCGCCATGGAGGCCGTGCGCGGGCTGGTGCAGCGCGTGGCCCCCACCGACGCGCGCGTCCTCATCACCGGCGAGAGCGGCACCGGGAAGGAGGTGGTGGCCTCCATGATCCACCGCCTCTCCGCGCGCCGCGACGGGCCGCTGGTGAAGCTGAACTGCGCCGCCATCCCCCGCGACCTGGTGGAGAGCGAGCTCTTCGGCCACGAGAAGGGCGCCTTCACCGGCGCCACCGAGCGGCGGCGCGGGCGCTTCGAGCTGGCCAGCGGCGGCACGCTCTTCCTCGACGAGATCGGCGACCTCAGCCCCGAGGCGCAGGCCAAGCTGCTGCGCGCCCTGGAAGCGGGCGAGGTGGAGCGCGTCGGCGGCTCCGAGCCGATCTCCGTGGACGTGCGCATCCTCGCCGCCACCAACAAGGAGCCGCGCGCCGAGGTGGCCGCGGGGCGCTTCCGCGAGGACCTCTTCTTCCGCCTGCACGTCATCCCCATCCACCTGCCCCCCCTGCGCGAGCGCCGCGACGACGTGCCCCTGCTGGTGGAGCACTTCCTGATGCGCAACCGGCAGAAGACGGGGCTGCGCCCGCCGCGCCTCCTCCCCGCGGCGCTGGAGGCGCTGGTGCGCCATCCCTGGCCGGGGAACGTGCGCGAGCTGGCGAACATCGTGGAGCGGCTGACCATCCTGCACGCGGGGGGCGAGGTGGGGCCGGCGGAGATCCGCGCCCTGCTCACCGGCGGCGGCCCCCTCCCCGCCGAGGCCGCCGCCTACCGCGACGACGACGCGCGCCCCCTTCCGGAGCGGCTGGACGAGTACGAGCGCCAGCTCCTCTCCGGCGCGCTCGACGCCGCGGCGGGGAGCATGGCCGAGGCCGCGCGCAAGCTGCAGACGGACCGCGCCAACCTCTACCGCCGCATGCGCCGGCTCGGCATCGCCCGGTGAGAGGACACAACGCGTCGCTCCGGCGCGTCTTTCCGACACGGAATCCGGCGGCGCGGCGCAGGGCGCGAACGCGTAAATGATTGAATCACAGAGAGATGGAGAAAATGACGGACCGGGCACACCGCCTGCCCTGAGGGCGCGGCGGCGGCGCGGCCGCCAGGCGAACCCCCTTCCTGTTGGAGGATACATGCGCAGGTATGGACTGATGGGCCTCCTCGCGCTCCTGCTGCTGGCGCCCGCGGCGCCCGCCGCCGCGCAGGACGAACGGCCCACCCCGCGCACCGTGGAGGATGCCGACCTCCCGGAAGACGTGGCGCGGCGGATCACCGACTTCTTCAACGACCCCGAGACCATCCACTTCACCGGCGCCACCCGCATCCCCGCCGAGCGCACCGTCTCCGGCGACGTGGCGGTGCTCGGCGGGCCGCTCACCGTCGCCGGGCGCATCGAGGGCGACGTGGTGGTGATCAACGGCGACGTGGAGTTCCTCCCCGGCGCCTCCGTCACCGGCGACGTGACGGTGGTGGGCGGCGACATCACCGGCGCCGGCGACGCCCGCGTGGGCGGCGAGATGACCACCTACTCCGCCCGGCTGCGCTACGACCGCCGCGGCGAGCGCATCGTGCACCGCGAGCGCCGCCGCGACCGCGAGGTGGACCGGGAGATCGGCCGCGACGACGACCCCTGGGACGACGCGGACGAGGACGAGCAGGACGACCACTCCGGGCGCGCCGACTTCATCGTGGCCACCGGGCAGAGCTACAACCGGGTGGAGGGGCTCCCCATCACCTTCGGCCCGGTGTTCGAGACGGAGGGCGCCAACCCCTTCCGGCTGCGGGTGATGGGGATCTTCCGCACCGAGGGCGACGGCGACGACGGCGACGGGGCCCGGCGCTGGGGCGTGGAGGCCCGCGCCGAGCAGTTCTTCGGCGGCAACCGCGTCTTCCGGCTGGGCGCCACCGGCTTCCACAAGGTGGACCCGATCGAGGACTGGCACCTCACCAAGCTGGAGAACGGGCTCTCCACCTTCTTCCTCCACGAGGACTTCCGCGACCACTACGAGCGGCAGGGCTTCACCGCGTACGCCATGCTGACCCCGCCGAACTCGGGCTTCACCAGCAAGCTGGAGTTCCGCGCCGAGCAGCACCGCCCGCTGGTGGCGGGGAGCCCGTGGACGCTCTTCGACAACGACGACCCCTGGCGCCCGCAGCCGCTGGCGGCCCGGGGCGACCTGAGCACCCTGGCGTTCCAGACCCGGATCGACACGCGCGACCGCGAGGACGACCCCTCCACCGGGTGGTTCGTCTCCACCGAGGTGGAGCAGGCGCTCAGCCTGGACCTGGAGCGCGCCGCCCTGGTGACGCCCCCGCTCCCGCCCGGGGGCGGCGGGACGGTGATCCCGGTGCGCGAGTACGACCGCTTCACCCGCGGCTTCGTCGACATCCGCCGCTACAACCGGATCAACGCCAGCTCGCGCCTCAACTTCCGGCTGCTGGGCGGCGGCTCCATCGACGGCTCCACCCTCCCCCCGCAGCGGCAGCACGCGCTCGGCGGCGAGGGGAGCCTCCCCGGCTTCGGGCTCTTCTCCATGGACTGCGGCGCCCGCGACATCCGCGTGTCGCGCGACGGGACGGTCGCCACCTCGTCCGTCTTCTTCCCGGCGTACGGCTGCGACCGCTTCGTGCTGGGCCAGGTGGAGTACCGCGGCGACCTGAGCTTCGGCGTGGACGTGGGCGACTGGCACGACCACGACGACGACGAGGACGACGGGGAGGGGGACGAGGACTGGGAGGACGACCCGGAGGTGGAGCGGCGCAGCCTGCGCGCCGACCTGCAGTGGGTGCTCTTCTCGGACGTGGGCCGCGGCTGGTCGCTCGACCCGCTGCTGCGCGACGAGGAGACGCGCGCCGACGTGGGCTTCGGGCTGGTGCTGGGCCAGCTGGGCTTCTACGCGGCGCTCCCGGTGGCCGGCGACGACGGCGGCCGCGGGGTGAACTTCTTCATCCGCCTCAACTCCCGCTTTTGAGCGCAGCCTGCCGGCGGCTTCCGCTCTGCCTGCTCCTCCTGCTGGGGATCGCCTCCCCGGCGGGGGCGCAGGGCCGGGGCCCGCTCACCCTCGCGGTGGGCGGGCCCGCGGCGCGCTGGCGCCCCGCGGTGGTGCTGCGCGGGCTGGAGCGCGACGGCGCGCTGCGCGAGGCGCTGCAGTCCGGGCTGCCGCTGCGCTTCCACTTCCGCATCGAGCTCTGGCGGAAGGACGTGTTCGACCGGCTGGAGCAGGTGCAGGAGGTGTCGCGCGCCCTGCTGCGCAGCCCGCTGGAGGAGGGGTTCGTGCTGGAGGACGGGCGGACGGAGCGGCGCTTCGCCACCTTCCGCGAGTGCGAGGCGGCACTGGAGGAGGCGTTCGCGGGGACGGTGCATCCCGCGGAGCCGGGGCGGTACTACTACCTGGCCACGCTGAAGGTGGAGACTTTCTCGCTCTCGGATCTGGAGGAGCTGCGCCGCTGGCTGCGCGGCGAGGCCCGGCCGGCGGTGCAGGGGCGGGTGCCGCCGGAGCGGGCGGTGGAGCGGGGGCTGCGGCGCTTCTTCATCCGCCTGCTGGGACTCCCCACCCGCGAGTACCGGGCGCGCTCGCCCTCCTTCCGCACGGACGGGGGATAGGGGCGCTCACCCCGCCGCGCCCAGCTGCTCCTCCAGCCGCGGGCGGTAGCCGCGCGAGAGCTTGAGCTCGGTGCCGTCCTTCAGCGCCACGATGAAGTCGCCCGCGAACCAGGGGCGCAGCTCCTTCACCCGGTCCAGGTTGACGATGGTGGAGCGGTGGATGCGCGCGAAGTGGCGCGGGTCCAGCCGCTCCTCCAGTGCGCCGATCTTCCAGCGCACCAGGTATCCCGCCCGGCCGGAGTGCAGCTTGACGTAGTTCCCCTCGGCCTCCACGTAGTCGATGTCGCGCGTGGGGAGGAGGAGCACCCGGTTGCCCGTCTTCACCATCAGCCGCTCCAGGTACTGCACCGGGCCGGAGAGGATGCGCTCCAGCCCGCGCTGCTCCTCGCGCAGCTGCTCCAGCAGCGCCTGGATGCGCTCCACCCGCGGCTCGTCGCGCTCGGCGATGGCCTCGCGCGCCCGCGCGAACGCCCGGCGGAAGCGCTCCATCCCGAACGGCTTCACCACGTAGTCCAGCGCGTGCACCTCGAAGGCGCGGATGGCGTGCTCCTCGTGCGCGGTGACGAAGACCACGGCGGGCATGCGCGCGTCGCCCAGCGCCTCCAGCACCCCGAAGCCGTCCAGCTCGGGCATGTCCACGTCGAGGAAGACCAGGTCCGGGTCCTCCCGGCCGATGGCCTCCAGCGCCGCCACCCCGTCGGCGCACTCGCCCACCACCTCCACCCCGGGCTCCTGCGAGAGGAGGGTGCGCACGCTGGCGCGGGCGTAGGGGTCGTCGTCCACCAGCAGCGTCCGGATCGGCATGCGCGCGCTCAGGCGGCCGCGCGGCCGTCCACGGCCGCCGCGGGGAGGGTGAAGTGGAAGGCGCTCCCGCCGCCGGGGCGGCTCTCCACCCAGACGCGCCCGCGGTGCGCCTCCACGATGCGCCGGGCGATGGAGAGCCCCAGCCCCAGCCCGTCGCCGCGCGGGGCGCGCCGCCCCCGCTGGAAGGGCTCGAAGATGCGCTCGGCGTCGTCGCGGGCCACGCCGGGACCGGTGTCGGTGACGGTGAAGCGCACTTCGCCGGCCGCGGCCTCGGCGCGCACCTCGATGCGCCCGCCCGGCGCGGAGAACCTGAGCGCGTTCCCCACCAGGTTGGAGAGCACCTGCAGCACGCGCTCGCGGTCGGCCAGCACGCGGGGGAGGTCGTCGGCGGCGTCGCCGGAGAGGTGGAGGGAGCGCGCCGAGGCCAGCGGGCGGAGCATGGCCACCGCCTCGGCCACCAGCAGGCGCGCGGCGCACGGCTCCGGCTCCATGGAGAGCCGTCCCGCCTCCAGGTTGGCCACGTCGATCAGGTCGCGGATCATGCGGTTCATGTGGTCCGCGGCGCTGCGGATGATGCGGCCCCAGGCGCGCCGGTGCTCGGGGTCGGCCGCGCCCTCGGTCTGCAGCATGTCGGCGTGGGCCACGATGGCGCTCAGCGGGTTGCGCAGGTCGTGCGAGACCACGCGCAGCACCTGCTCGCGCGCCTGCACCGCGTGCTGCGCCTGCCGGTAGAGGCGGGCGTTCTCCACCGCCAGCGCGGCCAGCCGCCCCAGCTCCTCGGCCAGGCGCAGGTCGTCGGGGCCCAGGCGGCGCGCGCCGGCCGTCGCCAGGCGGATGACGCCCACCGTGCGCCCCTGCGCCACCAGCGGCACCACGATCCCGGAGCGGATCCCCAGGTGGCGGAGGAGGCGCTGCAGGGCGGGGACGGGGGAGAGCCCGTCCAGGTCGGCGGCGGAGACCTCGGGCGAGAACCAGGGGCGCCCGGTGCGGATGACCTGCGCGGTGATCCCCGTGCCGGATGCGCTCGGCGGGCACCCCATTCCCTCGCGCATTGCGCGCTCGCGTTCCGGGTCCACGTGGGCGGTGGCCACGCGGCGGTAGGCGCCGTCGTCGCCCAGCACGTCCACCAGGCACCAGTCCGCCAGGGTGGGGACGGCCAGGCGGGCCACGTCGGCCAGGGTCGCCGCGTCGTCGAGCGAGGAGGCCAGGATGGAGCCGGCCGCGGCCAGGAAGCGCTGGGCCTCCTCGGCGCGCTTCTGCTGGGTGACGTCCTCCACCATCCCCTCGTACGCCACCACCTCGCCGTCGGGGCCGCGGATGGCGCGGGCAGTCTCGCGCACGCGGATGACGGAGCCGTCGTGGCGCCGGTGCAGGAACTCGAAGTCGCGCACCGTGCCGTCGCGCGCCATCAGCGCCTGCCAGCGCCGGCGCTCCGCGGGCTCGGCCCAGATTTCGTCCAGGGGGGTGGCGAGGACCGCCTCGCGCGAGGGGAAGCCGGCGAGCTGCACCAGGGCGGGGTTGGCGTCCACTATCCGCCCGTCCGGGGTGGTGCGGTAGATGCCGACGGGGATGCGCTCGAAGAGGGCGCGGTAGCTGTCGTCGTCCCGCGGGGCCAGGGCGTCCATCCGCTCGGGTGGGTCCGGGTGGCCGTGCGCGCGCCGTCCGGGTGGGAGACGGCTGCGGGGAGGCACTTCTCTGTACAACGCGCGAGGCACGTCGCTTTATACGCGAGGAGGTCCCCGAAGATTCGATGTTCCGGGCGTTCCGGGGGTTGGGACGCGAGGTTTAATCGGGTGCTAATCTTTTCGCACCTCCGGGGTCAGAGCTCGCGGCTGCGGGTGCGGATGGCGGCCAGCAGCCGCTGGTGGAACTCGGGGAAGGGGAGCGTCTGCTGCTCGCTGCTCCCGTAGCGCCGCAGGGTGACGGTGCCGTCCTGCTCCTCGCGCTCGCCGATGACCAGGATGTTGGGCACCTTGTGCGTCACCGCCTCGCGGATCTTCTTCCCCACCGTCTCGCTGGCCGGGTCCAGCTCGGCGCGCACGAAGTCGTCGCGCAGCGCCTGCACCAGCCGGCGGGCGTGGTCGTCGAAGCGGTCCGCCACCGTGATCACCCGCACCTGCACCGGCGCCAGCCAGGTGGGGAAGGCCCCGCCGAAGTGCTCGATGAGCAGCGCCACGAAGCGCTCGTGGGTGCCGAGCGGCGCGCGGTGGATGACGTACGGGTGGTGCTCGCGGTTGTCGGCGCCGGTGTACACCAGCCCCAGCCGCGGGGGGACGGCGAAGTCGAGCTGGTTGGTGCTGAAGGTCTCCTCGCGCCCGGTGACTGACCTGAACTGCACGTCGATCTTGGGGCCGTAGAAGGCGGCCTCGCCGGGAGCCTCGGTGAAGGGGAGCCCGCTCTCGCGCATGGCCTGCCGCACCAGCTCCTGCGAGCGCTCCCACGCCTCGGGGTTGTCGACGTACTTCTGCTTCCCCTTGGGATCGTCCGGGTCCCAGGTGGAGAGGCGCATGTAGTAGTCGCTCAGCCCCAGCAGGTCGTAGATCTCGCGGTGCAGCTCCATCACCGAAAGGAACTCGGCGCGGATCTGCTCCTCGGTGCAGTAGATGTGCGCGTCGTTCATGGTCATGCCGCGCACGCGCAGCAGCCCGGAGAGGGCGCCGGAGTCCTCGTAGCGGTAGACGGTGCCGTACTCGGCCAGGCGCAGCGGGAGGTCGCGGTAGCTGCGGGGGCGCGCGGCGTAGATGCGGTGGTGGTGCGGGCAGTTCATCGGCTTCAGCGCGTAGGTCTCCTTGACGACCTCCGCCGCGCCGCCCTCGCCCTCGCGCTCCTCGCGCAGCTCCATGAAGGGGTACATGCTCTCCGCGTAGTACGGCAGGTGGCCCGTCTGGTAGTACAGGTCCACCTTGGCCAGGTGCGGAGTGGCCACCCGCTGGTAGCCGTGCTTGAACTCCAGCTCGCGCGCCAGCTTCTCCAGCTCGTCGCGGAGCACGGTGCCGTTGGGGAGCCAGAGGGGGAGCCCCTTCCCGATCTCCTCGTCGATGACGAAGATGTCGAGCTCGCGCCCCAGCTTCTTGTGGTCGCGCCCCAGCGCCTCGCGGTAGCGCCGCACGTGCGCCTCGAGCTCCTCCTTGCTCTCGAAGGCCCAGGCGTAGAGGCGGGTCATCATCACGTTCGACGAATCGCCCCGCCAGTACGCGCCGGCCACGGAGCGCAGCTTGAACGCGCCGAGGGGGATCTCGCGGGTGCTGGCGACGTGGGGCCCGCGGCAGAGGTCGAGGAAGGGGCCGTTGCGGTAGAAGCTCAGCTCGTCGAAGCCCTGCTTGTCCAGCAGGTCTTCGGCGTATTCGCTCTTGTACTGCTGCCCCATGCCGCGCAGCAGCTCCAGCGCCTGCTGCCGCGGGAGCACTTCGGACTCGAACTTCTGGTTCTGCTTGAGGATGCGCTTCATGCGCTGCTCGATCTCGGGGAAGTCCTCCTCGGAGACCGGTTCGGTGAGCACGAAGTCGTAGTAGAAGCCGTCGTCGATGGGGGGTCCGAAGCCGAGCTCGGAGCCGGGGCGCATCTCCAGGACGGCCTGGGCCATGACGTGGGCCAGGCTGTGGCGGATCTTGTAGAGCCGGTCGGCCTCGGCGCCGGCGGCGGGGCCGTCCATCTCGAGCGTCTGCTGGGCCATGGGATGCGCTGTCCTGCCTTCGTCCGACTGCGGATGAGAACACTGCGGGCCGGTGCCGGAAGAATCCGGCCACCGGCCCGGTACGCGGTTAACCGTAGGGAGGGTGAACCCGCTCCGCAAGTGCGGATCGGCTCTGCCTACCCTTCAGAGTAAGTCATTTGCAGACGCGAGGTACTCTCGGATCGCGTCGCGGATGTTCTCCAGGGCTTCGTCTTCGGTGGCGCCCTGTGACCAGTAGCCGGGAAGCCCCGGACAGCTGACGGCGTAGCCCTCTTCCGACTCCTGAAGGACAACCTTGTAGATCATCGTCCGTCCTCAGTCCCAAGGGTGAAGCGCACCCTCAAAACTGCCATTCAGATCAGTCTCGGGCAAGTGCGGACAGGCGCCGCCCGATCAGCCCGCAGAGGACGAAGCCGAGGGCGTTCGCCAGGCCGTGGGTGCGCACCATGTCGGGAATCGGCAGGGCGGGGACCGGCCAGTGCTGCCCCGCAGCCCAGGCCACGGCGAGCACCATCGGGATCCAGATGGTGAAGCCCGAGACCGCCAGGAGGAGCCGCACCCTCGTCCGCTCCGTCCAGCCGAGCGCGGTGTGGAGCTGCAGGCCCGCCGTGAGCCACACCCCCAGCGTCATCAGCACCGCGCCGCCCACCTGCGCCACGGCGGCGCGGGTGACGAAACCCACGGCCACCACCGGCGGCGCCAGCGCGGTGAGGACGACGGCCGCGCGCGCGATCCGCCGCTCTCGGCCGGAGGCCGCCTCCAGCGCGTATACCGCGAGCACGAGCGCGGCCGCGCCCGCGTAGGTGTAATGCACGGCGGTGAGCTCCACGATCGGCTCGCCGATGCCGAAGAGGCGCGCTCCCCGCCGCGACAGCACGAAGGCCCCCGCCGCCGCGGCCGCGTAGGCGCAGGCGAGGACCTTCGCTCCGTGTTCCAGTCCCCACGACCCTGCGGGTCCCGCGCGGCGGAGTGCCGCCACGCCCGCGGCCACGCACGCCAGCACCCAGGGCAGTGCCAGCCCGGCGGCCGCCCACCCCGCCGGCAGGAGGAGCGCGCCGAGCGCCGCGGCGGCCGCGCCCGCCCACCACCACCAGGCGCCGCCGAGCGCCAGCGGGAGCACGGCGGCGATCCCGAGCAGCACCACCAGGTCGATCAGGGAAAGCGACGCTTCG
>DASUNK010000377.1:0-4145 GCA_036277195.1 Longimicrobiaceae bacterium
GTGCGTCCTCCCGGGGTAGCAGTTCCAGGTAATTCCAGCCACGAGTTGTATAGAGACGGGGAGCCTGATACCTTCCGGTTACGGACCCGCGCCTCTCCGATCCCGATCAACCAAGTGAGGGCCCCATGGTGCGCGTGAGACTCAACCCAGACGAGCTGGAAGTCTCCTCGTTCGACCCGATCGCCCCGGTCGAGCAGCCGTCGTTCAGCGTCACCTACGACGCGAAGTGCTGCTGCACCGGGTGCGACAGCGGCTGCGGCATCAACCCCACCGCCGGCGGCTGCGTGAGCGCCGACGAGACGTACTTCGCCTGTTGATGCGCGGCGTGTAGTCACGCAGCGGGGTCCGGGGCCGCGCCCCTTCCCTGGAGGGCGCGGGTCCCGCGGCAGCCCGGACCCCGCAACCCCTTCGCACTTCGCACTTCGCACTTCGCACTTCGCACTTCGCACTTCGCACTTCGCACTTCGCACTTCGCACTTCGCACTTCGCACTCCAAGGAGGTGCAGACCGGCGGCGGCAAGGCTATGTTGGTCGCCCCGAAATTCCGTGACCGCAGCCGCCGACCGCAGACCGATGCCGCGTTCCATGATCGACGACCTCCTGTCCGGCCGGGTGGAGCCGGGCACGCGGGTGACCGTGCAGGGGTGGGTGCGCACCCGCCGCGACTCCAAGGCCGGCATCTCCTTCCTCGCCGTCAACGACGGCTCGTGCCTGGCGAACCTGCAGGTGGTGGCGGGGCGGGACCTCCCCAACTACGACGACGAGGTGCTGCGGATCACCAGCGGCTGCGCCGTCTCGGTCGAGGGCGAGCTGGTGGCCACCCCCGGACGCCAGCAGCCGGTGGAGCTCAAGGCGGGGTCGCTGGAGGTGGTGGGGTGGGTGGACGATCCCGAGACCTACCCGATCCAGCCCAAGCCGCACTCCATGGAGTTCCTGCGCCAGGTGGCGCACCTGCGGCCGCGCACCAACACCTTCGGCGCGGTGGCGCGGGTGCGGCACACGCTGGCCATGGCCATCCACCGCTTCTTCCACGCGCGCCGCTTCCTCTGGATCCACACCCCCATCATCACCACCAGCGACGCGGAGGGCGCGGGGGAGATGTTCCGCGTCTCCACCCTCGACCTGCTGAACCTTCCCCGCACCCCCGAGGGCGGGGTGGACTTCTCGCAGGACTTCTTCGGACGCCCGGCCAGCCTCACCGTCTCGGGGCAGCTCAACGTGGAGGCGTACGTCCAGGCGCTCTCCAACGTCTACACCTTCGGCCCCACCTTCCGCGCCGAGAACTCCAACACCAGCCGCCACCTGGCCGAGTTCTGGATGGTGGAGCCGGAGATCGCCTTCGCGGACCTCTCCGACGACGCGCAGCTGGCCGAGGACTTCCTGAAGGCCATCTTCACCGACCTGCTGAACGAGCGGGGAGAGGACATGGCCTTCTTCGCCGAGCGGGTGGACCCGCAGGCGGTGACGCGGGTGGAGGACTTCATCCGCTCCAGCTTCGAGCGGATGGACTACACCGAGGCGGTGCGGCGGCTGGAGGCCTCGGGGAAGCGCTTCGAGTTCCCGGTGCGCTGGGGGGTGGACCTGCAGAGCGAGCACGAGCGCTACCTCACCGAGGAGCTGGTGGGGCGCCCGGTGGTGGTGATGAACTATCCCCGGGAGATCAAGTCGTTCTACATGCGGGTGAACGACGACGGGCGCACGGTGGCGGCGATGGACGTGCTGGCGCCGGGGATCGGGGAGATCATCGGCGGCTCGCAGCGCGAGGAGCGGCTGGAGGTGCTCGACGCGCGGATGGAGGAGCTGGGGCTGGACCGGGAGGCGTACGGGTGGTACCGTGACCTGCGGCGCTACGGGACGGTGCCGCACGCCGGCTTCGGCCTGGGCTTCGAGCGCCTCATCCAGTACGCCACCGGCACGGCCAACATCCGCGACGTCATCCCCTTCCCCCGCACGCCGGGGAGCGCCGACTTCTGAACATGCCCGCACTCCCCTCGCGCGACGACGCCCTGGCGCTGGTGCACGCGCACGTGGACAGCCTCAGCCTCCGGCGCCACATGTACGCGGTGGAGGCCGCCTGCCGCGCCTACGCCCGCCGCTTCGGCGAGGACGAGGCGCTGTACGGCGTCACCGGGCTGGTGCACGACTTCGACTACGAGCGCTTCCCGGACGAGCACCCGCTCCCGGGCGTGCGCATCCTGCGCGAGCAGGGCTACCCGGAAGAGGTGGCGCACGCGGTGCTGGCCCACAACGCCCCGCGCACCGGCGTCCACCCCGAGACGCTGCTCGACCGCACCCTCTACGCCTGCGACGAGATCACCGGGCTCATCACCGCCGCGGCGCTGGTGCGTCCCTCCCGCTCGCTGGCGGACCTGGAGGCGCGCTCGGTGCTCAAGAAGATGAAGGACCGCGCCTTCGCCGCCGGGGTGGACCGCGAGGAGGTGCACCGCGCCGCCGGGCTGCTGGGTGTGGAGCTCCCCGAGCACGTGGACTTCGTCATCGGGGCCATGCGCACCGTGGCCGGCGAGCTGGGGCTGGCCGGCGCCGGCGCGTAGCGGCCCTAGGCCGCCGGCCTCCGCCCGGCCGCCATCCAGGCGCGCACCCGGTCCACGAAGCCGCGCACCTCGATCGGCTTCAGCACCAGGTCGTCGCACCCCGCCTCCAGCACCCGCTCGCGCGAGCCCTCCAGCGCGGTCACCGCGATGATCGGCACCTGCCGGAACGCCGCCGAGGCCCGCAGGATGCGCGTGGCCTCCAGCCCGTCCAGGTGCGGCATCATCATGTCCATCAGCACCAGGTCCGGCGCGTGGGCCGTCGCCAGCTCCACCGCCTCGTGGCCGTTGCGCGCGGCGTACACCTTGAAGCCGAAGGCCTCCAGCAGGGTGCGCAGGGCGTCCAGGCTGTCCTCGTGGTCCTCCGCCAGGAGCACGGAGGGCGCACGCGACCCCTCCGCGTCACGGCTCGCAGGATGGAAATGGGAAGGCTTGGCCGCGGGCGCGGCGGGAGGTCCGGACATCGGTGTTCTGGGGGAACCCGTGACGCGGAGGTGGCCGGAAAATGGCCGGGGGCGCGGAAATGCAAGTCCCATGCCCCACCTGGCCGCAGTGTGGCGGGTTGGGAGCGTGGCGCCGGCTTGTGGCCCGCCGCGGCCGGGAGCTATGCTTCCGCCATGCCCGAGATGCAGCTGACCCGCGCGGTGCGCTTCAGCGCGGCGCACCGCTACTGGCGCCCCGAGTGGAGCGAGGAGCGCAACCGCGCCGTCTTCGGCCCCTGCGCCAACCCGCACGGGCACGGGCACGACTACCTGCTGGAGGTGACCGTCGCGGGGCGGGTGGACCCGGAGACCGGCTTCTCGGTGGACCTGGGGGCGCTCGACCGGGTGCTGCGCGCGGAGGTCACCGAGAAGCTCGACCACCAGCACCTCAACCACGCGGTCCCCGAGTTCGCCCCGGGCGGGCTCGTCCCCACCACCGAGAACCTCCTCCTCCTGCTGCGCGGGCGGCTGGCGCCGCGGCTGCCGCCGGGGGCGCGGCTCGTCCGGCTGCGGCTGCACGAGAGCCGCGATCTCTACGTGGACTGGCTGGAGGGAGCGGAGGGGTAGGAAAACGAAACAGCCGCCAGGCGGCGGCTGTGTTCGAGGGCGGCGCGGGCCGGCCTCAGGGGCAGTTGGCGGCCCGGTAGAGCACCCGGTTGGCGTCCATGCTCTGGGCCGTCACCCCCGCGTTCACCCCGTCGGGCGCGCTGGGCGTGGCCGTGGCGCAGAACCCCGAGCCGTGCGCCCCCAGGCTGAAGTCGTAGTACCTCGCCTGGCTCCCCACCAGCACGCCGCCTTCCAGGTCCGCGATGGTGGTGGTGTAGGCGTCGGTCTTCTGCCGGTGGCGCTCCTCGAGCGTGTAGATCTGCTTGAGGATCCCCTGCGCCTCCGCCTCCTTGGAGGCCCGCGAGATCGAGTTGAACTTGGGGATGGCGATCGCCGCGAGGATCCCGATGATCACCACCACGATCATCAGCTCGATCAGCGTGAAGCCGTTGCTGCGCTGCTGCGTGGTCATGGCTCGGCGCTCTGCGGAGGGGAAAGGGGTCGAGAAACAATCCCGGGGGCAGACGACGCCCGCCTGCCCCCGGTTGTCCATCACTGCCAGCTCAAG
>DASUNK010000378.1:0-5745 GCA_036277195.1 Longimicrobiaceae bacterium
GGCGCGCTCGGCCACGGCCAGGCGGAGGTCGATCGGCCGGGGCTCGGGCGGAGGAGCGCGGTCCGGGTGGACGGCGGCGTGCACGTCGGGCCCCACCTCGTAGCAGCGGCCGCAGATGGCGGGACCGCAGTGCAGCCGCAGCCCGCCCGCCGGGGCGCCCCACGCATCGTGGAGGCGGTGGATGGCCCGCTCGACGATCCCCGCCGCGACGCCGCGCCACCCGGCGTGCACCAGCGCCGCCACGCGCCGCTCCGGGTCCACCAGCGACACGGGGATGCAGTCGGCCACGCTCACCGCCAGCAGCAGCCCCGGTCGGTCGGTGAGGTGGCCGTCGAAGCCGTCCATCACCACGATGCCGGGAGCGTTGCGCCCGCAGTGCTCCCAGAGCTCGGCCCGGTGCACCTGCCGGCTGTGGGCCACGGTCTCCATCCCCGTGTTCTTCAGCAGGAGCCGCCAGCGGTCCAGCACGCGCCCCACCGGCTGGCCGCCGGAGAGCCCCAGGTCGAACGGCTCCTCGCCGCCGCCGCGGCCGGTGGTGCCCTGCGCCAGCCAGGGGAAGCGCTCCGCCCACTCGGGGTGCACCCAGAGCGGCACCGCGCCGCCGAGGGGCCGCTCCTCTACCTCGGCGAAGACACCCGTATCCGCCACGGCCTCAGAAGGCGGGGTCGTTGACGGTGCCGTCGCTGGGGTTCGCGGGCTCGCCGCTGTACCCCTCGCCGGCGGCGGCCGCGTGCCCGTGCCGGGCCTCCAGCGCGGCCACCCGGTGCCGCAGCTCCAGCACCTGGGCCTGCAGCGCCTCGAGCTCGCCGCGGGGCACCCCCTCCACGTCAGCGGGCGCGTCGGCCATCGCCTCGCGGGCGCGGTTGACGGCGGAGTCCACCACCCCCTGGGCGCTCTCGGGCTTCACGTCGCCCCGGCTCATGGCCTCGGAGATGGTCTCCTCGATCGCCTCCTTGAAGGCGCTGAGGATGCCGACGCCGGTGCGGATCCCCTCGCCGATGCTGGGCATGCGGCGCGGGGGAGGCGGTGGGTGCGGCGGCTGCGGCGACTGGTCGTCGGGCATGGTGGCTCCTCCCGGTGCGACGTGCGAAGTGCGAAGTGCGAAGTGCGTCAGGGCGCGTTGAGGTCCGGGTCCGAGCGCGAGTCGGTGCGCACGATGTCCGCCCCCAGCGCCCGCAGCCGCTCGTCGATGCGCTGGTAGCCGCGCTCGATCTGCCCCACGTTGAAGATCTGGCTCTCCCCCTCCGCCCCCAGCGCGGCGATCAGCAGCGCCATCCCGGCGCGGATGTCCGGGCTCTCCACCATCCCCCCGCGCAGGGGAGAGGGGCCCATCACCAGCACCCGGTGCGGGTCGCACAGCACCAGCTTCGCCCCCATCGACACCAGCTTGTCCGCGAAGAACATCCGCGACTCGAACATCTTCTCGTGCACCAGGATCGTCCCCGTGCACTGCGTGGCCGTCACCAGCGCGATGGAGGTGAGGTCCGCCGGGAAGGCGGGCCAGGGACCGTCGTCGATCTTGGGAGTGTGTCCCCCCATGTCGGACTGGATCTCCGGCTTCTGCCCGCCGGGGATGAAGAGGTCCTGGCCGCGCACCTCCACCTGCAGCCCCAGCCGGCCGAAGCCGATGAGGGTGGAGTCCAGGTGATGGGGCGCCGCGTTCTCGATGGTGAGCTCGCTGCGGGTGACCGCCGCCAGCCCGATGAACGATCCCACCTCGATGTGGTCCGAGGTGATGGGGAAGCTCCCGCCGTGCAGGCGCTCCTGCCCCTCCACCACCAGCGTGTTGCCGCCGATCCCCTGGATCGGGCACCCCATCCCCACCAGCATGTGGCAGAGGTCCTGCACGTGCGGCTCGGAGGCGGCGTTGCGGATGCGGGTGGTGCCCTTCGCCAGCGCGGCCGCCATCACCGCGTTCTCGGTGGCGGTGACGCTGGGCTCGTCGAGGAACATGTCCGCCCCCCGCAGCTCGTCCGCGCGCAGCTCGAAGGCGTGCGGCGCGAAGTTCACCTCCGCGCCCAGCCGCTGCAGGGCCAGGAAGTGCGTGTCCACCCGGCGCCGGCCGATGACGTCGCCGCCCGGCGGCGGGAGGTTCATCCCCCCGGTGCGCGCCAGCATGGGGCCGGCCAGGAGGATGGAGGCGCGGATGCGGGCCGCGGCCGCGGCGTCGAGCTGTGCCTTCCCCAGGTTGCGGGCGCACACCCGCACCGTGTTCTTCTCCTTGTCCTTCCACTCCGCCTCCGCCCCCAGCGCCCGCAGCAGGTCCATGAGCGTGTTGACGTCGCGGATGTCGGGGACGTTCTCGAGGATCACCTCCTCGTCGGTGAGCAGCGTGGCGGCCAGCATGGGGAGGGCGGCGTTCTTGTTCCCGGTGGGACGCACGGTCCCCTTCAGGCGATTGCCGCCCCGGACGACGAACTTGGGCACGAGGATCTCCGGCTGTTGGAAAGACGCACGGCTCCCTCGTGGCTGGTGTGGAACGGGGAGCCGCTGGGCAGGGCGAGCGCCGCCAGGCGGCCGCAAGGATCGTGCGAGGGGCGCGGGTGAAACCGGGCAACGTCTGTTTGCGCTCGTATCCCCCACCGGATAGCTTTCGGGTCCACCTCCCGTTGTCCCAAGCGATTCTTCTCGACATGCCGAGACTGCAGTTCGTCCCGCGCGCCCTGTCCCTGGCGCTGCCCGTCGTCGCGCTCCTGCTGGGCTCCGCGTCTTCCCTCCGCGGGCAGACGCCCGCCGAGGTCGCCGAGCGCATCCGCCGGGTGGAATCCGGGCTGCTGACGTACCACGTGGTGCGCGGGGAGACGGCGCCGCCGCTGACCATCGAGGACCGGCTGCGCTTCTACCGCGTTCCCGGCGTGAGCGTCGCGGTGATCAACAACGGGCGCATCGAGTGGGCGCGGGGGTGGGGCGAGGCGGAGGCAGGGAGCGGCGTCGCGGTGGACACGGCGACACTCTTCCAGGCCGCGTCCATCAGCAAGCCGGTGACGGCGGTCGCGGCGCTGCGGCTGGTGCAGGCGGGCCGGCTGGGGCTGGACGAGGACGTGAACCGCTGGCTGCGCTCCTGGCAGGTGCCGGACACCCCCTTCACCGCGGCGGAGAAGGTCACGCTGCGGCGCCTGCTGAGCCACTCCGCGGGGACCACGGTGCACGGCTTCCCCGGCTACGCGGCGGGCGACACCGTGCCCACGGTGGTGCAGGTGCTCACCGGCGGGCCGCCTGCGAACACGAGGCCGGTGCGGGTGGACACCTTCCCCGGGAGCCTCTGGCGGTACTCCGGCGGGGGATACACCATCGTGCAGCTGCTGCTGACGGAGGTGACCGGCAGGCCCTTCGCCGAGCTGATGCGCGAGCAGGTGCTGGAGCCGGCGGGGATGCGCCACAGCACCTTCGCGCAGCCGCTGCCGGCGGAGCGCGTCGGCCGGGCGGCCACGGCGCACCGGGGAGACGGGACCGCGATCCCCGGGAAGCACCACACCTATCCCGAGCAGGCGGCCGCCGGGCTGTGGACCACGCCGTCGGACCTGGCGCGCCTGGCGATCGAAGTGCAGCGCGCGTACAACGGCGAGGCGGGGCGCATCGTCACGCCGGAGACGGCGCGGCTGATGCTGACGCCGCAGGTGGGCCCGCACGGGCTCGGCTTCCAGGTGAACGGCGAGGCGGACTCGCTCTGGTTCGAGCACGGCGGGTCGAACGAGGGGTTCCGGACGTACTTCGCGGCGCTGGCGCGGACCGGGCAGGGGTTCGTGATCATGACCAACGGCGCGAACGGGACCGACCTGGCG
Organism: Longimicrobiaceae bacterium; assembly: GCA_036277195.1. Classification (GTDB taxonomy): domain Bacteria; phylum Gemmatimonadota; class Gemmatimonadetes; order Longimicrobiales; family Longimicrobiaceae; genus Longimicrobium. The sequence continues at coordinate 3,783 of DASUNK010000378.1, forward strand.
CTGGAGATCCTGCGCTCCATCTCGCGCGAGTACGGTCTCGCCGCGGGACGCCCGCGCGAGCGCGACGCGGTGCCGGTCGATCCGGCGGCGCTGGCGCAGCTCGCCGGCACCTACTCCACCGAGGAGACCGGCGCCCGGCGTCCGTTCGTGGTGGAGCTGAGCCTGGAGGGCGGTGTGCTCCGCGCGTCGTTCCCCAACGTCGGCTGGAGGGGGCGCTCGCTCCGCGCCAGCGCGCCGGACACCTTCTTCTTCCTCGAGAACCCTGGCGAGCTCGCCTTCGAGCGCGACGCCTCCGGCGCGGTGGTCGCGCTGCGGCTGAGCGGCCTCGGCCAGCCGATCCGCGCCGTGCGGCGCTAGGCGCGCGGGGGGGCCTGGGCGGCTGAAGCCGCGGCTACAACCACGGAAAGCCTCGCAAACTACGCGAGGCTTCACCCGCACACGATGAAGGCAAGGCGCGCTCGGCATGCGTCCGTGTCATCAAGGGACGGATGTCGCCATCGCGAGCCAGACCGACAGGGGGAGCTGTTGAAGCCTCGCGCGGTTTGCGAGGCTTTCCGTCGTCGTAGCGGCGGGTTCACCCGCTCAGGCCCGGCGGACCCTTCGCACTTCGCACTTCGCACTTCGCACTTCGCACTTCGCACTTCGCACCTCGCACTCCAGCGCAGGCGCCGCCTTGCTTGCACGCTTCCCGCGCGCGCCGTAACATTCGCCGGAAGCGCCGCGCCCCCGCACCCGCTCCCCCGGGCACCCGTGCAGCTCCTCGTGGCCGTCATCAACCAGGAAGAGAAGCTGGAGGAGATCCTCGCCGGCTTCATGGAGCTGGGCGTGACGGGCGCCACCCTCATCCACAGCGAGGGGATGGGCCGCCTGCTGGCCAGCGAGGTCCCGATCTTCGCCGGGGTGGAGGCGCTCTCCGCCCACACCCGCCCGCGCAACCAGACGCTCTTCAGCGTGATCGACGACGACGCCAAGGTGGAGCGGGTGATCGCCCTCCTCCAGGAGGTGTGCGGCGGACTGGAGCAGCCGGGCACGGGGTTCGTCTTCACCGTGCCGGTGACGCGGGTGGTGGGACTGGCGCAGGAGCTGGGGTGAGCGGCTGGGAGGCCGGCCGCCTGCGGCTGCGGGTGGAGCAGATGGACCCGGCGCTGGGCGAGCCGGAGGCCAACCTCGCTCGCATCGCCGACGCCCGACGGAGCGCCGCGGCCGAGGGGGTGGACCTGCTGGTGACCCCCGAGCTCGCCGTCACCGGCTACGACGTGCGCGACCGGGTGCACCAGCTGGCCCTCCCCGAGCGCGACGACCCCTTCCCCGCCCTGGCCGGCCCCGGGCCGGACGTGGTAGTGGGCGCCGTCGAGGCGGACCGCGGCTTCGTGCCCTACAACGTGGCGCTCCACCTGCGCGGCGGCGCGGTGCTCCACCGGCACCGCAAGGTCTACCTCCCCACCTACGGGATGTTCGACGAGGGGCGCTGGTTCGGCGCGGGCGACCGGGTGCGGGCGTACGACGCGGGCGGCGGGTGGCGGCTGGGGCTGCTGGTGTGCGAGGACCTGTGGCACCCCTCCCTCACCTGGCTGCTGGCCGCGGCCGGGGCGCACCTGGTGGTGGTGCAGTCCGCCGCCGCGGGGCGCGGGGCGCTGCAGGGCGGCGCGGGCGGCGGCCGCTTCGCCAACTGGGAGGCGTGGGAGCAGCTGGCCCGCGCCGCGGCCATCGCCTACGGCATCTACGTGGTGGTGGCCAACCGGGTGGGGACGGAGGGCGCGTGCGTCTTCGCCGGCGGCTCGCTGATCGTGGCGCCCGGCGGCGCCGTGCTCGCCCGCGGCGACGACCTGGGCGAGGACCGCCCCACCGCGGACCTCTCGCTCGCCGCCGTGGCCGCCGCGCGCCGGCCGTACGCGCACGGGCGCGACGAGGACCCGCGCCTGGTGGCCCGCGAGCTGGCCCGGCTGCTGGAGGAGGGCGGGTG
>DASUNK010000379.1:0-3011 GCA_036277195.1 Longimicrobiaceae bacterium
GGGGCCGTGCTGAGCGGGACGCTGACGGGCCGTCAGCCCGGCACCACCAGCATCCGGGTGGCGTACCTGACCAACGGCGTCATCCGCTACGAATCGCCCTCCATCGACGTCGACGTGAGCTGACGCGGCGGTCGGGGGTGGTACGGCCCCTGCTGGATCCGCGGCCGGGCGGAATTCATTCACCCGGTCAACGGAGGTGCCCCATGCGGAAGCTGAAGCTCGCGCTCGAGGAGCTGGCGGTCGAATCGTTCCCGATCGCCCTCCCGGCGGAAGAGGACGGCACGGTGCTCGCCTTCGCGCAGACGCAGGGGAACGGCCGGACCTGCGGACAGCAGCTCACCTGCGGCACGATGCAGACCTGCGCGGGGCCCTCGTGCCAGGATCCCTGCATCACCTGAGTCGCGACCGCACCGCCGCGCTTTCGGCAAATGTTCGCAAACATGCCCCTGGCAACGACTTGCGAAAACAGACGGCGTGCTTGACGCGGCCTCCGGCGCCCGTTAGCTTGTCCCCCGTTCCGAGCGTAGCGGTGGAGCTACATTTTTGAGCCAACACTTTTGAAGCCGGGGCTTTCTTTCGCGGCGGACGCCACGCCCCCTCCCGGGGGAAGGCGGAAGACCGCGGGGGAGTCACCCAGAGTTCGTCCTCTGGCTTCAAAAATCCTCCGCCGTTGCGCTCCGTCTGGGGCCGGCCCCGCCTTTGCGGGGCTGGCCTTTTCCACGTCCCGACGTCCCCCTGCGAAGACGAGCCCGTGCCCATCGTACGCGTGACCCGGCGGGTCCACTTCTCGGCGGCCCACCGCCTGCACAACCCCGCGTTCAGCGACGAGGAGAACCGCCGCCTCTTCGGTGAGTGCAACCACCCCAACTGGCACGGCCACAACTACGAGCTGGACGTGACCGTGGAGGGCGAGGTGGACCCGGAGACCGGCTTCGTGGCGGACCTGGGCCGCCTGCGCGACGTGGCCGAGGCGGTGCTGAAGGACGTGGACCACCGCAACTTCAACCTCGACGTGGAGTGGATGCGCGGCGTCATCCCCTCCACCGAGAACGTGGTGGTGGCCCTCTGGCACCAGCTGGCGCCGCGCGTCCCCGCCGGCCGGCTGGTGCGCCTGGTGCTGTGGGAGACCCCCCGCAACTACGCGGAGTACACGGGAGAATGAGCGCCGAGACGCCGCCGCCCGCATCCGACTTCCAGGCGCTCGTCCGCGACCTGCTGCTGGCGCTGGGCGAGGACCCCGCGCGCCCCGGCCTGCGGCGCACCCCGGAGCGGGTGGAGAAGAGCCTGCGCTTCCTCACCCGCGGCTACGGCATGTCCGTGGACGACGCCATCCGCGGCGCCGTCTTCGACGAGGGCCACCACAACCTGGTCATCGTCCGCGACATCGAGATGTACTCGCTCTGCGAGCACCACCTGCTCCCGTTCTTCGGCAAGGTGCACGTGGGCTACATCCCCAACGGGCGCATCGTGGGGCTCTCCAAGCTCCCGCGGGTGGTGGACATCTTCGCCCGGCGGCTGCAGGTGCAGGAGCGGCTCACCGAGCAGATCGCCTCGGCGCTGATGGACGCGCTCCAGCCCGAGGGGGTGGCGGTGGTGATCGAGGCCGCCCACCTCTGCATGATGATGCGGGGGGTGGAGAAGCAGAACTCCAAGACCATCACCAGCGCCATGAAGGGCGTCTTCCTGGAGGACCTGCGCACCCGCGAGGAGTTCCTGCGGCTGGTGCACTCCAACGGCTCCATCCTGGGCTGAGGCGGCCATGGCGGACGCGCTGGCGGGGAAGACGGCGCTGGTGACGGGGGCCTCGCGCGGCATCGGGCTGGCGGTGGCGCGGGCGCTGGCCGGGGCGGGCGCCTGGGTGGGGATGGTGGCCCGCTCGCCCGACGCGCTCGCCGCCGCGGCGGCCGGGGCGGGGGGGCACGCCATCCCGGCGGACGTCTCCACCCCGGCCGGGGTGCACACCGTGGCCACCTACGTGGCGGAGCTGCTGGGCGACGCGCCGGACCTGGTGGTGAGCTGCGCCGGCGCCTTCACCCTGGCGCGGCTGGCCGAGACGGACCCGGCGGACTTCGACCGCCAGCTGGCCGCCAACCTGCGCGGGCCCTTCCTGGTGATCCGCGCCTTCCTCCCCGCCATGCTGGCGCGGGGGTCGGGGCTGGTGGTGAACGTGGGCTCGGTGGCCGGGCGGCGCGCCTTCCCCGAGAACGGGGCGTACGCCGCCAGCAAGTTCGGGCTGCGGGGGATGCACGAGGTGCTGCTGGAGGAGCTGCGCGGCACCGGGGTGCGCGCCACGCTGGTGGAGCCGGGCGCCACCGACACCCCGCTCTGGGACCCGATCGACCTCGGCGCGCGGCCGGACCTGCCGCCGCGCGCCGCCATGCTGCGCCCCGAGGACGTGGCGCGGGCGGTGCTCTTCGCCGCGGCGCAGCCGCCGCACGTCCAGATTCCCACCCTCGCGGTCGAGGCAGCCGGCTGATGTTCCTGCTGAACGTGAAGGCGAGCTACGACGCGGCGCACTTCCTCCGCAACTACCGGGGGAAGTGCGAGCGGCTGCACGGGCACCACTACGTGGTGGAGGCGGGGCTGGCCTTCGACGACGTGGGGCCGGGGGGGATGGCGTACGACTTCACCGACGCCAAGCGGCACCTGCGCGCCATCGCCGAGCAGCTCGACCACCGGAACCTGAACGAGCTGGAGCCGTTCCGCGAGGTGGAGACCAGCGCCGAGAACCAGGCGCGCTGGATCTTCGAGGAGCTGCGCGCCCGGCTGGGGGCCGAGCACGGCGAGAGCCTGGTGTACGTGCGGGTGTGGGAGACGCCCAACCAGTGGGCCCAGTACTCGCTCCGCCCCACCTGGCTCTGAGCGGCGTGCACATCCTGCTGACGGACCTCCTGGCCTGCCCCCGCTGCGGGCCGGAGTTCGGGCTCGTCCTCCGCGCCGACCGCATCGCCGAGCGGCGCGTGCTGGACGGGCGGCTGGGGTGCGCCAACTGCCGCGAGACCTACCCCATC
>DASUNK010000380.1:0-18752 GCA_036277195.1 Longimicrobiaceae bacterium
GCGCGGTGCGCCCGGACGGTGCTCGCGGCCGCGCGCACCTCCAGCACCTGCCCGCCGCGGTCCAGCAGCACCGACACGGGGCGGTTCACCTGCGCCCCCTTGGGGCTCTCCAGGTAGCGGCCCAGCCGCCCGTCGTCGAGGTACACGGGATAGCTGATCCCCGACGCCCGGACGAAGTTCTCCGCCTGCTCGCGCGTGAACCCGCTGGTCACGCCGATGACGTTGAGCGCCGCGCGCGGGGTGGCGCGGAACGCCTCGTCGAGCACGGCCATCTCGTACAGCCCGATCGCGCAGTCGCCCGGGGAGAAGAAGACGAAGAGCGTGCGGGCGGCCGCGGGGTCGAGGCACGGCCCTCCGCCCAGGCACACGGTGCGCTCCGGCTCGCTGCGCACCAGCTCCAGGGCGTCGCCCAGCCGGGCGCCCGCCGAGGGCGCCGCCGTGAAGTACGCCGCCCCGAATGCGACCAGGAACACCGGTACCGCCGCCAGGCGGGCCAGCCACTTCGCGATCATCTCTCCACCTCCTGGTGGCGTTCGGTCCCCTCGTAGGCGTAGGCCAGCAGCTCCACCGTGCCGGGCCCGGTGCGGCGGGTGAACACCAGCGTGCGCCCGGAACCGCACGTCGGCTGCGCATCGCTGAGCAGGCCTTCCGCCAGCCGCCGCCCGTCGCGGGTGTACACGTCGAGCTGGAAGCCGCGGTAGGGACGCCTCACCTCGTAGGCGGCGAAGGCCAGCCCGTCTCCCGCGTGCACGAACAGGAGCGGCGTCCAGCCGGCCAGCCACGCCTCGGTCTCGGGGAGGGTGGCCCGCTCGTTGCGCGGGGACGGCGCCGCGTACCCGGGCGGGGGCTCGCCGAAGCGGGCCAGCTCGGCGCCCTCGGGCGAGAGGCGGCGGATCCGGTACGAGGTCGGCTCGGCGGCCAGCAGGGTGCCACCCTCCTCCACGGCGAAGACCACCGGGACGTGGGCGTGCGCGTTGCTGGCGATCACCGCGCTGTCCATCGGGAGGAAGGCGCGGCGCAGGCGGCCGCCCCGGTCGTACACCGCCAGCAGCGTGACCGCGCCGTCGTCCTCCCACCGCTCGCCTCCCGCGAGCACGGAGCCGCCGGGGAGGAGCGCCAGCGAGAACCCCGTCTGTCCGCCGTTCAGGTAGGTGTAGCCGCGCAGCGTCCCGTCCGGGGCGTAGCGCAGCAGGCGCTTCCCGCCGCTGTCGAGCAGGTAGAGGGTGTTCTCGTCCGCGCTCCAGGCGAGCGCCGTCGGGTCGCGCGGGGCGTCCGCGGCGCGGAAGGGAATCCGCTCGATCCGCCCGTCCGCCAGGCTCCAGCGGTGCACCAGGGACGTGCGGCGCGTGCCCAGGTAGACGGTTCCCTCCCCGTCCATGCCGCACACGGTGGGAAGCAGGGCGATGCCGGGGTCGCCGGGGAGCTCGAGCGTCGCGCGGCGCAGCAGGCGGAACGCGCGGCTGAACGCGGCTTCCGGCTCGCGCAACACCGGACGGGCGGTGGCCCAGCGCGCCGCCAACTGGCGGTTGTACTCCTCCAGGGGTGAGAGGGCCGGCTCACGCGACTCGGCGCGCTCGCAGGCGGCCAGCGCCGCCAGCGCGATCAGCGCCGCCTGTGCAGGGGATCTGGTTCTCATGCAGCCTCGCCGGTGGTGCGGTCAGGCTCGGTTCGATTCGCCGCGACTGCGTGGACGGTGCGCACCGGGTACGACGGAGCCTGGCGCGGGGATCACCAGGACGCGCTCAGCCGTTCCGATCCACGACTACGGATGTTCGCTGCACGGACCGCACGTCTTGGTGCCGCCGCAGTGGCACCACCAGTACCCGGCCCAGTCGAGGTGCCCCGTGGCCCCCGCCTCCGCCTCGATCTCCTCCTCCTGCGCCGAGAGCGGTCCGGTGGCCATTCCCGCGGCTGCTCCGAGTCCCAGGCCGACCGCCATGGTGGCCAGCAGGAGTCGGAATGTGCGCTTCTTCGTCTGCATGCTCTCCTCCTTCGGGCTAGCTGTTCAAACGATTGCCATCCCGGCGCGCAGCGTCCTCTTCCAGTTCCCCATGTCCCCGTCGGGTACCGGCGGAACGCCGCCACGCATATTTCAGACCGGAACTGATCGTATTTGATCTGGCATCAAACGATCTAATTGCACTGTTGGTGGCGCGTTTCAGGCTCGCTCTCCCGTGACCTGCAGGGACGGTGCGCACCGGGTCTAGAGGCGGCCGAGCCTGGCGCGGGGATCACCAGGGGCGCTCAGCCGTGCCGATCAGCGATTCACGACGGGTGCTCGCTGCACGGACCGCACGTCGTGCCACCACAGTGGCACCACCAGTAGCCGGCCCAGTCGAAGTGTCCCGACGGCCCACCCTCCTCTGGCGGGATCTCGGAGGCGGCAAGCGGTCCGGTGGACAGGCCGGCGGCTGCTCCGAGCCCCAGGCCGACGGCCAGGGTTGCCAGCAGGAGACGGAATGTGCGCTTCTTTGCCTGCATGCTCTCCTCCTTCGGGCTAGCAGTTGAAACGATGCATCATCCCCGGCGCGCAGCGTCCTCGCCGGCCCCATGTCTCTCCCCGATCCCGGAAGGCCGGCGGGTGGGGGTCTTGTGCATTTTTCGGACCGGAAGTAAGCGTATCAGAGGGCGCGCGATGAGGCACTCATTTTGCATTTCCCGACGCATTTTCGGATTATCGGCCGGTGTCCGCCGCCTTCTCCAGGCGCAGCTGCATGCGCCGCACCCGGTCACCGATCGATTCGGACGAGACCGCCTCGCGGGTGCGGTCCACCAGCAGCGGGAAGGCCAGCGGCGGGGTGCGCCCGGGCTCGGTGACCACCACGCGCGCCGCCGTGAGCCGCTCCAGCGTGCGGCCCAGCCGGCTGCTCTCCAGCTGCCGCTCCAGCACCTCGCGGTGCGCCTGGCTCACCAGCAGGTTCCCGGGGTCGTAGCGGGAGAAGACGTCGAAGAAGAGGCCGCTGGAGGCCTGCAGCTGCCGGGCGCTCTTCCCCGCGTGCGGGTAGCCGGGGAAGACCAGCCCCGCCACCCGGGCGATCTCGCGGAACTGCCGCCGCGCCATCTCGGTGGCGTTGAGCGAGGCGGGGACGTCGTCGAACAGCTTCTCCGGGCGCAGCAGTCCCGCGGCCAGCGCCTCCTCCAGCGGCGCCTCGTCCGGCGAGAGGAGCTCCAGCCCCCAGTCGTTCATGGAGAAGGTGAAGGAGATCGGCCGGTGGCGGGAGATGCGGTAGGCCAGGAGCGCGGCCAGCCCCTCGTGCACCAGCCGCCCCTCGAAGGGGAAGACGAAGAGGTGGTGCCCCTCGCGCGTCTTCACCCGCTCCACCAGCAGCTCGTCCGCGCGGGGGATGCGGCTCCAGCGGGCCTGGATCTCCAGGATCGGCCGCACCGCCTCCATCTCCGGCCCGCGGAAGAGCCCGCGCGACGCCTCCTCCAGCCGCGCCCGCAGCGCCGCCGCCAGCTCGCCCGAGAGGGGGAGGCGGCTCCCCATCCAGCGGGGGATGTAACCCTGCCCGCCCCGCGCCCGGCGCACCCAGGCCACCATGTCGCGCACGCGCACGAACTCCAGCGGCTTCCCGGAGAAGACGAAGCGGTCCCCCGGGCGCAGGCGGGCGATGAACGACTCCTCCACCGTCCCCAGCCGCGCCCCGCCCAGGTACTGCACCGCGATGGCCGCGTCGCTGACGATGGTGCCGATGGCCATGCGGTGGCGCCGCGCCACCTGCGCGTCGGCCACGGCGTAGACGCCGTCGTCGCCCCGCTCCACGCGCCGGAACTCGGGATAGGCGGTGAGCGCGGGGCCGCCGCGGATGACGAAGTCCAGCACCCACTGCCACTCGTCGTCCAGCAGCCCGGCGTAGGCGTGGGTGGAGCGCACCTCGTCGCGCAGCGCGTCGGGGCGGAAGCCGCCGCCGAGCGCCACCGTCACCAGGTGCTGGGCCAGCAGGTCGAGCGGGCGCTCCACCGGGAGGCGGCTCTCGATGGCGCCCGCCTCCACCCCGTCGCGGGCGGCGGCCACCTCGATCAGCTCCAGCACCAGGGTGGGGACGCAGGTGACACGGCTCACCGCCCCGGGGCGGTGCCCGCTCCGCCCCGCGCGCTGGAGGAGCCGGGCCACCCCCTTGGGGCTCCCCACCTGGAGCACCCGGTCCACGGGGGAGAAGTCCACCCCCAGGTCGAGGCTGGAGGTGGCCACCACGCAGCGGAGCAGCCCGGAGCGGAGCCCGTCCTCCACCCAGTCGCGCGTCTTGCGGTCGAGCGAGCCGTGGTGCAGCGCCATCCGCCCCGCCCAGTCGGGGCGGGCCTGGAGGATGGCCTGGTACCAGATCTCCGTCTGCGAGCGGGTATTGGTGAAGACGATGGTGGTCTCGCCCTCCTCGATGGCCTCCACCACCTGCGGGAGCATCTGCGTCCCCAGGTGCCCGGCCCAGGGAAAGCGCTCGATGACCGGGGGGATGAGGGCGTCCACCACCACCTCCTTGGGGAGCACCCCGTGCACCACGCGCCCCTGCGCGGCGGCGGCCCCCACGCCCAGCAGCGTCTCCTTCGCCTCCTCCAGGTTGCCCAGGGTGGCGCTGACCCCCCAGGTGCGCAGCGCCGGCTGCCAGCGCCGCAGCCGGGCCAGCGCCAGCTCCGTCTGCACTCCGCGCTTGGTGCCCATCAGCTCGTGCCACTCGTCCACCACCACCGCGCGCAGGTCGGAGAAGAGCTCGCGGGCGTCCGCGCGGGAGAGGAGGAGCGCCAGGCTCTCGGGGGTGGTGACCAGCGCGGTGGGAAGGCGCGTCCGCTGCCGCGAGCGCACCGCGGCGGAGGTGTCGCCGGTGCGCGACTCCAGCGTCCAGGGGAGGTCGAGCGCCTCCAGCGGGGCGCGCAGCGCCGCCTCGGTGTCGGCGGCCAGCGCGCGCAGCGGGGTGATCCAGAGCACCCGCAGCGGGGAGGCGCCGCGGGCCGCGGAGCGGGGCGCGCGCAGCCACTCCAGCAGGGGGCCGATCCAGGCGGCGTACGTCTTCCCGGTGCCGGTGGCGGCGTGGATGAGGCCGCTCTCGCCGCGCAGGTACGCTCTCCAGACCTCGCGCTGGAAGGCGAACGGCCGCCATCCGCGGGCGGCGAACCACGCCTCCACACGCGCCAGCGGCGTCTCGGACGGGGCCTTGCGGGGGGCGGCGGAGCGGGCCACGGGCTCTCGGGTGCGGGTGCGTCGGCGTACCGTGGGACGCCGAGCGCAACCCTCGCGCCTGCCCTGTCGCCGGGCGGTTGAAACCGCGGCAACAACTGCACGAAGTCCGCCTGCGCGGACTGCAAGGCCGCCACTGCCCGCTCCGGAAATACCGGCGCACGGCCGCGGGCGACGCGTGCGTCGCACCCTACAGGCGTTCGGAGGTCGAGGAGGCGATGGAGTCGTTCTCCCCTCCCCCAGGTTTTTGGGGGAGGGGTCGGGGGAGGGGGCCCTCACTCGCGCCTACTTCGCGGGCTTCCGCGCCGCCAGCCCGAACATGAGGGGGAGGGAGGGGACGCCTTCCGGGGGCCAGCGGCGGCCGTCGGGGGTGTCGCGCATCCCCGCGAAGGGGGCCCAGCCGTTGGTGTACGGGTACTCGCGCAGCACCTCCAGCGCGAGCCCCGCCTCCAGCACCGCCGTCACCACCTCGCCCATCCCGCGAGGGAACTCGAAGGCCGGGTGCGGGTTGCGGAAGTCGCGCACCCCCTCGTGGTAGCCCATCGGCGCCAGCCCCTCGCCGGAGAAGGCCACGTAGTCGCCCACGCCTTCGTCCCAGCGCAGCGGCTCCTCCGCCGCGAAGTACGGGTAGCGCAGCTCCAGCCGCTCGTCGAACATCCCCAGCACGGGGTGGAACTCCATTACCACCAGCCGCCCGCCTGGCTCCAGCACGGCGGCCACTCCGCGGCACCACGCCGCCAGGTCGCTCAGCCAGGGGAGCGCGCCGTACGAGGCGTACGCCACCTCGAAGCGGCGCCCCGCGCGGGCGGCCTCGTCCAGCCAGTCGTACACGTCCGCGCGCTCGAAGCGGGCCGCGATCCCCGACTCCGCCGCGAGCCGCCGGGCGAACTCGACGGCCTCGTCGCTGATGTCCACGCCGGTGGCGGCGGCGCCCAGGCGCGCCAGGCTGAGCGTGTCCTGCCCCGCGTTGCACAGCAGGTGCACCAGCCGCACTCCGCTCAGCGGGCCGAGCAGCGCCCGCTCCTCGTCGTGCAGCGTGCTCCCGCCGGCGCGGAAGAAGGCCGCCTGGTCGCCCTTGTGGCTGTTGTGCGCCAGGGTCGCCGCGTTCCACGAGCGGCGGTTGGCCTCGTGCAGGTCCCGGCGGAGCGGCATGGAAACGATGGTTGGCTTACGCAACCTGTCGCGTCGTTTCTTCGCGCTTCGGACGGAAGAAGAGGACGCGGAGGAGGAAGGGCACGGCGAGGAGCGAGAACCACAGGAGCCGGATCCGGCTGAAATCGCCGAGGTCGAAGCCGCGCGGGTGGACGAGGACGATCCCCCACATCGCCACCAGGAAGAGGAACAGCATGGCGGCGAACACGCGCGCCGCCGTGCCGTCGAACCACGACCGGCCCTGGGGGATGCGGTCGGCCACGCCCGGGGTGCGGGCGTCCAGCACCGCCAGCTGCGTCTGGAACTCTTCGCAGAAACGCTGGAATTCCTCCTGCTGGGCAGCGCTGGTCCCGCAGTTGATCCTCAGCTTCCCCCGCGGGGTGTGGGTGCGCACCTCCAGGTACTGGCCACCGCCGACGTACGGCTCCGTCTCCAGCACCCACTCGCGCACATCCGCCCAGGGCGTGTGCCGCTCCAGCGGCGGGCCACCCCCCGGCGGCGTCTCCAGCATCCGGATTCCACCCTCCTCCAGCTCGTACACGGCCGGGCGCACCGCCCAGCGCTTCAGCGCCAGGAACTCGAGGACCACCAGCACGCCGGCCATCCCCAGACCTACCGTGAGCCCCACCTCCTCGGGCATGAACTCGGGAAGCACGAAGATCCCACCCAGGATGGCCGCGAGCAGCAGCAGGATCCACACACCGAGGATCCAGCCGACGCGCCGCTGGTGCACCACCTTCGTCTCCAGCCTTCCCGACATAGGACCACCTCGCTTGGATGATTGTTGGCTTACCAACGATCCTACGGCTGCGGCGCCACCAGGGTGGGAGGTACGGCGACGGTGAACTCGCCCTGGGCCAGGTCGCGGATGTTGCCGGCGACGTCCTGGCTCTCCTTGGCGCGGACGAGCCGCACCACCAGGCCGTCGTTGAGCACCACGTCGCCCAGCAGCGCGACCTCGACGTCGCGGCTGGCCAGCAGCGGCACCTGCGCCTGCGGCGGGAGCGGCGCCAGCGCCTGCGCGAACTTCCACGCCTCGTCGCGCGCTCCATCCATGGAGAACCCCACGAAGGCCAGCTCCAGCTTCTGCGGCGCCAGGTGCGAGAGCGTCGCGAACTCGGGGGAGATGGTGTCGATCTCCTGCTCCACCACGGGGGTGAGTGCCCCCAGGATGGCGTTGATGCGGTCGAAGTCGCCCTGCAGCGAGGGAAGCTCGCTCCCCGGCGCCACCCGCGCCGCGGCGACGCCCAGGTCCAGGTTGATGTGGGCGTTCATCCCCAGCAGCAGGTGCTGCAGCACGATGAGGCGCGGGTCTTCCGCGGCCTGGAAGGCCTTCAGCCACGACCGGCTGGGAAGCTCGCCCGCGCGGTACTGCTCGTAGGCGGTGAGGTAGCGGTTGGCGAAGATGACGTCCAGCCGCTCCATCCGCGGCCCGTCCTGGAACTCGCCCTGGCGGATGGCCTCCTTCACCGCCTGGGTGACGCGGTTGTACAGGGCGGCGAAGTAGCCCAGCCGGTCGCCGGTCGCCTCGCACGCCTCGATGATCTCCTCCAGGCGGGCGATGATTTCGTCGATGGTGTCAGCCTGCGGCATGATGGGTCCCGCGTTCAGGGTGGGGTGATGCGCTCCGCGGGGACCGTCTTCTCCTGCACGGAGACGTTCCAGCGCGAGGCGAGGCTGCGGATCTCCAGGTAGAACACGCCCGGCCCGCGGTGCACGTAGCTCGTGTCGGTGCCGGCGCCGTCGCGCCGCACGGAGGCCACCTGGCGCCCCGAGGGCTGCAGCACCCGCACGGACTGCCGCGCGGTGCTCCCCGAGGCGGTGCCGCCGTAGACGATGCGCCACTCGCGGCTGGCCACGCGGAAGCTCTCCGTCACCCGGTCGCCGGTGCCGCTCCACTGCCGCACCGGGCGCCACACCGCCTCCTCGGCGGGGAGGAACGCCTCGTCGTCCTCGCCGGCGGTCCCGCGGCGCACCGGCGCCTCGGCCGAGAGGGTGTCGACGCGCAGCCGCCCGTCGCTCCCCACGCGCAGCCGGTGGCTGCCGACGCGGATCTCGGCGCCCGGGCCCATCCGGAGGCCGCCGGAGACGGGCGGGCCGCTGCTGTCGATCTCCACATGCTGGCCGGTGATGCGGACGCGCTGCCCGTTCACGGTGATGAAGGAGCCTTCGCCCGTCCCGATGATCGTCTCCGCCGGACCGGGGAGCGCCGAGTCGGCGGCGGCCGCCACGGCCGGCGAGTCCACGGCCACGGGGGTGTCGACTGCGAAGGTGTCGGCGGCCGGCGGGGGGCTGATGGCCTCCTCGTCGGAGTCGTTGCTGCAGCGACGGAGCGAAGGGAACATGACCACGGCCACGATGATCACAAAGATCACCGTGCCGCAGGACGATTTGTTGCTGGTGGGACGCGTCTCGGACATCGGGGGATCCCGGAAGGGTCAGGGCGCCACGCGCTCGGCGGGGAGGCGGCGCTCCTCGGCGCTCAGCTCCCAGCGCGCGTCGCCGGTGCTGACGGCGAGGTGGTACGCACCCGGCGCGGTGTGGAGGTACGAGGTGTCGGCGCCGATGTCCTCGATGGAGAAGGTGGCCACCTGGCTCCGCTCGGCGTCGTACACCCGCACCACGATCCAGGGACGCTTGGTCTTGTCCAGCCGCCCCACGCGCCCCACCAGCCGCCACTCGCCGTCGGCCACGGTGAAGCGCTCCGTCCCCTTGTCGCCCGTGCCCATCCACCGGCCGATCGGCGCCCACACCGCATCCGCAGCCGCCAGGTCCTGCGCGGCCGCCGAGTCCGCCGGTGTCGCAGCGGCGGCGGACTCTTCCGCGACGCGGCGGCAGCCCGGGGCGAGGACGATCGACCCGGCGAGCAGGAGCAGGGCGGCAGGACGGAGCATGGCACGAGGATGGGGGAGACGGGCGGCGGGACCGAACAAATAAAATCGGAGGCGGCGCGGGTCACAAGCGTTTCGCGTGAGCTTCCGCTCCTTGGTCATCAGACGGCAGCGCCGGCGCCGGCGGGATCGGTGGCGCCGGTGCCACACTCTGCCGCAAGCGCAGCAGTGTGCTCCCACATGCAATCGTGCTAATCAGCAGGAACACTCCAGAGAGAATCCCAAGCACGTGGGTCGCACCCCCATCGTTATCCCAAAAGCGCTTCATCACCATCCCGGCGGCCACGCACGGAAGTGTCAGGATCAGGAGGATGGTGAACACTACACTCGAAGCTCCGGGAAACAGCGGAAACCATGGGTACGAACGGAACATTGCGGCCGTACGCTCGTTGAACATGCTCCCGAGGTGCCGCGCGACGAGCGTGAGATAAAACAGGATGGCGGCGAGTAGTAGGGGGCCGGCCAGCGCTGCGAAACGCTCGTCCAGGGAGAGGCCCAGGACCGAGACTCGCTGCCGGCTGGCCGAGACCTTTTCGGCGAGTACCGCTTCGGCCTCTTCGAGCGTCAGGTCCTTGACCTCCGTCCAGACAGCCCGTGAGGCACGCAGGAACACGGGCCTGCCGTCGACCGTGTCCACCACGAGACCTGCCGAGTCCACCGCGTGAAGCCAACTCAGCACCGACAGATTGCCAAGTGTCGTCCGACTCTCTGAAAAGCGCAGCACAATCCGCTCATCAGTCTGTAGTTCTAGGGTGAAGCCCGGCGCAACATACTGTGCGGAGATTTCTTGGAATTGGCATATCCACAGAGCCGGTGTGCCGTGGCAGCCCGGGCGGAGGGCACGAATGAGGGAATCTCCCGCAGTGCCAATAAACGCTGCTGGCTCAATCAAAGCTACGTTCGGGTTGCGTCGCACGAATGTGTCGATCACACCCAAGGTTTGGTTCACCGGGAATGAGTCGATTGTTGCGAACGGAATGAAGTGTGTGGATCTAGGCGACGCTCCGCTGAGAGTCATGAGCCGGGCGTTGTTGGAGGCGAGGTTAAATAGAATCTTCAGGAGGTCGTCCGTAGGCCGCCTCTGGCGCAGTTTGAGGATTGTATCCCGCGCCTGCTCCACCAAGGTGTTATGCATCTCGGCAAGTGGCAGATTGCGCAGTGCCCGGACTTCGTCGAGTGCCGCCTGATAGCGGACCGTCGTGTCTGGTGTCCGGACGAATACGATTAGTGCGCTGGCGACGGCTACGAGCGTGTAGGAGATCCGCCGTGCAGAGGCGAGGGATTCCGTGAGCCCTTCCATGGACAGGCCTTATGGCGAGGGTCGGTCATGCCAGGCCAGCTACCGCCCGAAGGTTATGCGCCACGTCCTTATCCGTCCAGCATCGCCAGGATCGTCTCCAGCGAGTCCGCGTTCTCGGGGCGCTTGTCGGTGCGCCAGCGGAGCATGCGCGGGAAGCGCACCGCCACCCCCGAGCGGTGGCGCGGGCTCCGCTGGATCCCCTCGAATCCCAGCTCGAACACCAGCTCCGGCTTCACCGCCCGCACCGGCCCGTAGCGCTCCACCGTGTTGCGCCGCACGAAGGCGTCCACCCGGCGGATCTCCTCGTCCGTCAGCCCCGAGTACGCCTTGGCGAAGGGCACCAGCTCGCCGTCGCGCCACACGGCGAAGGTGTAGTCGGTGTAGAGCGAGGCGCGCCGGCCACTCCCCCGCTGCGCGTAGATCAGCACCGCGTCCACGGTGAAGGGCTCCACCTTCCACTTCCACCAGTCGCCGCGGCGGCGGCCCACGCGGTACGGGCTCTCCGCGCGCTTGAGCATGAGCCCCTCCGCCCGCCGGGCGCGCGCCTCGCCGAAGGCGGCGCGCACCCCGTCCCATCCTTCCACGGGCGCCAGCGGCGAGGGGAGGAAGCGCCCCGCGGTGGGGGTGGAGGCCAGCAGCGTCTCCAGCGCGGCGCGCCGCCACGCCAGCGGCCGGTCGCGCACGTCCTCGCCCCCGGTCTCCAGCAGGTCGTAGGCGAGGAGCACCACCGGCACCTCGGCCAGGATCTTCGGGCCCAGCAGCTTGCGGCCGATGCGCCGCTGGAGCTGCGCGAAGGGGAGGGGATGGCCGTCGCGCCAGGGCATGATCTCGCCGTCGAGCACGGTGCCGTCCGGGAGGAGCGAGGCGGCCTGCGCCAGCTCGGGGAAGCGCTCGGTGATCAGCTCCTCGCCGCGCGACCAGATGAAGGTCTGCCCGCGCCGGCGGATGACCTGCGCGCGGATGCCGTCCCACTTCCACTCCACCTGCCACTCCCCCGCCTCGCCCAGGGTGTGGGGCTCGGCCTCCAGCGGGTAGGCCAGGAAGAAGGGGTAGGGGCGGCTGACGTCCGCGTCGCGGGTGTCGGCGCCGAGCAGCCGCAGGAAGAACTCGGGGGTGGGGTCCCACGCGCCCATCAGCCGGTGCGCCACGGCGGCCTCGTCCACGTCTCCCACCCGGGCCAGGGCGCGCACCACCAGCTTCTGCGACACGCCCACGCGGAAGCTGCCGGTGATGAGCTTGTTCCAGACGTACGCCTGCGGCCCGTCGAGCTCCGTCCAGGCGCGCAGCAGCTCGGCACGCTGGGCGGCCTCGTCCTCGCCGCGCAGGGAGAGGAGGCGCTCCACCCAGGCGTGCAGCGGGAGGGGGCTGGAGGCGCCGGAGGGCGGGAGGAGGAGGGCGATGGTCTCGGCCAGGTCGCCCACGGCGTCATAGCACTCGGCGAAGAGCCACTCGGGGACGCCGGTGGCCTCCATGGCCCACTCCACCAGCCGGCGCGCGCCCACCAGCCGCTTGGGGCGCCGGCCGACGAGGAAGTGCACCGCCCACGCCGCGTCCTCGGGGGGCACGGCGGCGAAGTAGCGGGCGAGCGCGTCCACCTTCTCGCCGGTGCGGGTGGTCTCGTCCAGCGCGGCGTAGAGGGCGGCGAAGGCCTTCACGGGGCCCCCTCCGGCGTGGCCGGCACCACGTCGCTCTCGTCCGATTCGCCCTCCCAGCGGCTGGCCACCGCCAGCGCCTGCAGCCCGCGCTCGCGCAGCCAGCGCACCACCGGCTCGCGGTAGCCGTGCGTCACCCACACGCAGCCGGCGCCGGTGGCCTCGATGGCCGCCAGCAGCGAGGGCCAGTCCACGTGGTCCGAGACCACGAAGCCGCGGTCCACCGAGCGGCGGCGGCGCGCCCCGCGGAT
Source organism: Longimicrobiaceae bacterium (assembly GCA_036277195.1). Lineage (GTDB taxonomy): Bacteria > Gemmatimonadota > Gemmatimonadetes > Longimicrobiales > Longimicrobiaceae > Longimicrobium. The sequence goes on from DASUNK010000380.1 coordinate 12,417, forward strand.
GCGCATCCACCCCGAGGCGAAGGCGGTGGAGACCGCGCCGAACCGGCGCATCCACGGCGTGCCGTGCGCGCTCGGCGGCGCCACCACGATCCCCTGGCTCCAGCGGGTGCCGCGCGGCTGGCCGGCCGCGTGGACGGTGGGCGGGAGGACGACGCCGGTGTCGCGGTAGTCCTGCGTCAGCCGCTCGGTGGCGCCGTGGGTGTAGATCGGCCCGATCTCCGGGTCGAGCCCCGCGATCAGCCGCTGCCCCTTCCCCAGGGCGTAGCCGTAGAGGATGGAGGCCTTCCCCGCCTCCTGGTTGGCGCGCCACCAGGCGTTGATGGCGGCGAAGGTCTCGGCCTGCGGCGCCCAGCGGTAGATCGGGAGGCCGAACGTGCTCTCGGTGACGAAGGTGTGGCAGCGGACCGGCTCGAAGGGCGTGCAGGTGGGGTCCGGCTCGGTCTTGTAGTCGCCCGAGACCACCCACACCTCGCCGCGGTGCTCCACGCGCACCTGCGCCGAGCCCAGGATGTGCCCCGCGGGGTGGAGGGAGAGGCGGACGCCGCGCACCTCGAGCGTCTCGCCGTACGCCACCGACTGGATGACGGCGTCGGGTCCCAGGCGGGTGCGGAGGACGCGCTCGCCCTCGCGCGAGCCCAGGTAGCGGCGGCTCCCCCAGCGGGCGTGGTCGCCGTGGGCGTGGGTGATGACGGCGCGGTCCACGGGCTGCCAGGGGTCCACGAAGAAGTCGCCCGCCTCGCAGTAGAGCCCGCGGTCCGTGATCTTCAGCAGCATCCCTTCCGGAATCTCAGTCGGCCGCGGCGGCGTCGGGGACGGGCTGCGGCTCCTCCCGCTCCGCCTCCAGCCCCAGCCCCAGGAAGAGCGTCCCGAACACCAGCACCGCGCTGATGAAGAAGGGGAGCGCGGTCCCTCCCGCCTCGTACGCCCACCCCGTCACCAGCGGGAACACCACCCGCGACGCCCCCCCGAAGCTCTGCTGCACCCCCATCATCACCCCGCGCTCGCGCGGCTCGATCACCCGCGACAGCAGGGCGGTGACGCAGGGGAAGGTGAAGGCCGTCCCCAGCGGCACCAGCCCCGCCACCACCCCCAGCACCAGCCAGCGCACCTCCACGCCGAAGAGCACGCCCTCGATGCGCCAGGTGAAGGGGATCAGCACCAGCCCGGAGATGAGCAGCGACTGCCCGAAGCGCGACACCCGCGCCTCGCCGAAGCGGTCCACCGCCTTCCCCAGCAGGTAGGCGCGCGCCAGCACCGAGAGCGCGCCGATCCAGACGAAGACGTAGCCGATGGTCTTGGCGGTGATGCCGAAGCGCGCCTCCAGGAAGAGCGCCAGGATGGCGGTGTAGCCGAAGAAGGCGCCCATCCCGATGGCGTAGATCCAGATGAGGCGCGGCGCCGGCTCGCCCCAGTGCGTGAACACCCGCCGCACCGCGTCGCGCGCGCGCACGGCGGGCGGGCGCCCGGGCTCGTCCACCTCGTGCACCCGCGACTCGCGCAGGTAGAGCCAGGCGAAGATCATGTTCAGCCCGCACAGCCCCGCCGCCAGCAGCCCCGGCGCCCGCTCGCCCAGGTTCAGCGAGGCCGAGCCCATGGCGGGGCCGATCATCACCCCCAGGCTGGTGGCGGCCGAGATCCATCCCAGCCCGCGCGCCCGGTCCTTGGGCTCGGTGGCGTCGGCCACGTACGCCTGCAGCACCCCCACCGTGCCGCCCCCCGCCCCCTGCACCAGCCGCGACAGGAGCAGCAGCCAGAGCGAGTCCGCGTAGGCGAACACCACGTACGCCACCGCCGCGGCCCCCAGCCCGATGAGCAGCGCCGGCCGCCGGCCGAAGCGGTCCGAGAAGCGCCCCCAGAGCGGGGCCGAGAGGAGCTGCGCGAGGGAGAAGGCGGACACCAGCACCCCCACCACGAACCCGCCCCCGCCCAGCTCCATGGTCACGAACGGGAGGAGGGGGACCACCATCAGGAGGCCCACCATGTCCACGAACGCCGTGACCATCAACACGAACAGCTTGCTCAGGGGGCTCGCTCCGTCCGGCCGAGGGGTGGAAAAGGATGCGGTGCGGGGGGAATCTAGCGCTCCGGGCCGCCCGGCGCGCGGGGGGCGGCGGCGTCCACCCCGAAGAGGCGCCCCAGGAGCTGGAACACCCGGAACTCCGCGTGCTCGCGGCCGAAGCGCACCACCACCAGCCCCTGCGAGGGGACCACCACCAGCAGCTGCCCCGCGGCCCCCAGGGCGAAGACCAGGTCCTCCGGGAGGGCGCTGTCCGGGGCGCGCAGCCAGAAGGCGAGCCCGTAGTCCGGCCGCGCCGCGCTCCCCACGAAGCACTCGCGCAGCACCTCCGCGGGGAGCACCGCCCGGCCGTCCCACCGGCCGCCGTCGCGCACCAGCCGGCCGAACTTGAGCCACTCGCGCGCGGTGAGCCGGGCGCCGCTGGAGAAGAGGGGGTTCCCCGCCCCGTCGCGCAGCCACTGGCCGTAGCTCAGCCCGATCGGGCGGAAGACGCGGCGCTCCAGGTAGGCCAGCGGGTCCTCGCCGGTGGCGGCGAGCTTGCGCCGCATCACCTCGCCGAAGAGGTCGAAGGGAGTCGGCCCGTACGCCCACCGCTCGCCCGGGCGGGCGTGGACGGAGCGGAAGCGCGCGGCCGAGTAGCGGTTGGGCGGGTCCGAGCCGTCCACCGTCTGGTTGGCCGGGTCCAGCCCGCCCACCAGCTGGAGGAGCTGGCGCACGGTCATCGGCGCCGAGTGCGCGCTGGTCCCGATCTCGGGGACGGTGGCCGCCACCCGCTCGTCCAGGCGCAGCAGCGAGTCGCCCACCGCCGCGGCGGCGATGGCGCAGACGAAGCTCTTGGTGCCGCTGGCCAGGAAGTGGGGCTGCTCGGCGCGCCAGCCGTTGTGGTACTCCTCCAGCACCACCGAGTCGCCGCGGAGCACCAGCAGGGCGTCGCCGCCGTGGCGGCGCGAGTAGGCGGCGGCCTCGCGGAAGGTGCGCGCGTCCGCGCGCGGCGGCTGCGCCACGGCGGGGGCGGCGAGCACGAGCGCCAGGGCGGCGACGGCCAGGCGCGCGGGGAGGGGGGACACGGCGCTCACGGGGTGCGCAGCACGGGATAGGCGCCGCCCGCCTCCAGCTCGCCCAGCAGGTTCCAGGCGGCGAAGCCGTCGTCCGAGCGCGGCTCCAGCAGGGTGAACACCAGCCGGCCCAGCGGCTGGTCCACCCGCACCACGGCGGTCCCCGCGGGGAGCTCGCGCTCCGCCGGCCGCCAGCTCCCCCACACGCTCCGCGGGCGCCGCCCCTCGAAGGGGCGCTCCGCCACGCGGGTGGAATCGACCCGGAACTCTTCCACCCGCAGCCGCGCGGGGGCGGCCAGCCGCTCCACCCGCACCCCGTGCGCCTCCAGCCGGTCGAGCGCGTCGCCCAGCGCGGCCGGGAGGAGGTAGGCGGCCGGGGCGCGCTCCACCTCGCCGGGGACGAAGGTGCCGAACTCGAACATCCGCTCCGGCCGCCGCACGTCGCGCCGCAGCAGCATCAGCGCGCCGGTGTAGGGATGGCGTCCCTCGTCCACCTCGCCCAGCAGGATCTCCACCGGCTGGTCCGAGCGCCGCAGCCGCGCGGTGAGCGCCAGCTCGCGCCCCACCACCGAACGCGCGTCCGCCTCGGCGGCCAGGTGGCGGATGCGGCCGGCGTGGGCGTGCGCGTAGTCCAGCACCGCCTCCACGAAGCGCCCCGTGGCCTCGATGCGGTCGCGGAAGGAAAGGTAGGCGTACGCCTCGGAGAGGATGCCGAAGCGGTTGCGGAGCCCCCAGTAGTTGCTGCTGAAGCGCGGCCGGTGGTCGTAGGTGTACCAGCCGCGCTCCGCCCCCTGGTTGCCCTCGTCGGCGGAGGGGACGTTGCCGTAGTAGTACGTCTCCCACCCCGTGCGCCGGCGCACCTCGCGGGTGACCGCCGGGAGCCACTCGCCGCGCAGCAGCGCCACCACCGCGCTGTCGGTGTTCGGGTGCAGCGGGGGAGCGTAGGTCAGGTGATAGGCGTGGCGGGTGCCGTTGGTGGTGTGCAGGTCGAGCAGCACGTGCGGATCGTACGCCCGCAGCAGCGCGGCGGCGGAGCGCGACTCGGGGGCGTCGAGCCGGGAGTAGTCGCGGTTGAGGTTGAGCCCCTGCGCGCTGGCGCGGGTCCCCATCCCGCCCACGGGGCCGTGCTGCAGGGGACGGTTGGCCAGGGCGACGCGCTCGTTGCCGTCGGCGTTGTAGATCGGCGCCACCAGCAGCACCAGCGAGTCGAGCCACGCCGCGTGCTCGCCCGCGGCCAGGGCGCGCAGCAGCGCCAGCGCGGCCTCCTTCCCCTCCACCTCGCCGGCGTGGATGTTCCCCTGGATGAAGACCACCGTCTTCCCCGCCGCGCGCACCGCCCGGGGCGAGGCGTCGGCGACGCGCCCCACCACCGCCAGCGGGAGGGCGCGCCCCTCGGCGGTGTAGCCGAAGGTGGTGAGGTGCACCCGCGGCGAGGCGCGGTCCACCGCCTCCAGGAAGGCCACCACGTCGGCGTAGCGGCTGGTCTCGCGGTAGTCGGTGGATTCGGGGCGCGTGCGCAGCGCCCGCACCTCCTGCGCGGCGGCGGGAGCGGCCGCGCAGCCGGCGAGGGCGAGCGCGAGGGCGGCGGAGCGCAGTCGTGGCGTCATGGCTTCAACGTAGCACGCGCGGCCGGATCGTCCAGCGTTTCCTCCCCTCGCCCCGTTTTGGAGCACGAATCGTACGAACGTGGACACCGTTTACGCCAACGGTCCGGCGCGTTTGAGCCCCTTCTTGCGGGATGAAAACTGACGCCTTACACTGTTGAGTGTACATCAAATCCAAGTGAACACAGTACACAGGACGTAGGCGCCCTCCGCCCTCGCCGCGGAGGGGCACGTGCCTGAGCGGCCCCGGGACGCCGGCATCGAGCGCATCCGGGCGCACGCGCGCGCCCAGGTGGCGCGGAGCTCGCTGCGCAAGGTGGCCAAGGTGGCCGGGGTCAAGGTGGGCGCCACCAAGAAGTTCATCGACGGCTCGGTGCCGTACGAGCGCAACGCCCGCCTGTGGAAGAAGTGGTACGCGCGCGAGCTGAAGGAGGGGCGCGCCGAGGGCGGCGACGATTCGCTGGCGCCGGAGGACGCGGAGGCGGCGCTGGAGCCGCTGTTCTGGGGCGTCCCGGTGGAGCAGCGCGGCCAGGCCCGCGCGCGGGCGGTGGAGTTCTTCCGCGAGCTCTACGCCGGGCTGGGGCTGCCGCCCCCCACCTGGGTCGGCGCCCTCGCCGAGCCCGGCACGGAGAGCCCCGCCTGACGCAGCGTCAGGCGGGGCTCTCGCGTTGCCGCCGCATAAAAGAACCCCCTCATCTCTCCCGGCGCTCCGCCTCACGGGCGGCGTGCTCGGCCTTGCGGCGCTCCTTGTGCTCCGCGCGCAGCTGGTCGTAGCGGGCGCGCTGCTCGGGAGTGAGCACGGTGCGGATCTCCTCGCGGGTGGAGTCCACGATGGCGCGCATCCGCACCCCCTCCTGGTTCCAGAACGCCTCGGTCTCGGTCCTGCGGCGCTCCATGATGCGGTCGATGGCCGCGCGCTGGTCGGCGGAGAGGCCGAGCTGGTCGAGGATGGCGGTGCGGCCGCCGCGCCGATCCCCTTCACACTCCCTGGCGGAGGTGGCCGCGGCAGGGGTGGGCTCGCGCGCCTCCAGCCCGCGCGAGAAGGCGGCCCCGGCCAGCCCGCCCGCTACGAAGGTGGCGGTCAGCAGCGCCATGCCCAGCAGGCGGGTGCGGGAGGTGGTTGGGACGTTCACGGCTCTCTTCCTCCGATCGGTTCGGGCGCCCCGGCGTCGAGGCGGGGCAGGTCGTCTGCGTCGAGCGCCACCAGCAGGTCGGCCGCGACGGGCTGGCGGTCCTCGACGATCCAGTCGTCCACGGGCGCGGGGAGCTCCAGCGCCTCGGCCACGGTCACCGGGCCGGCGGGGAGCGCGGCGGGCTCGGCGCCGCCGCTGGAGAGCGACACCAGCGAGAGCCCCGCCACGGCGGCGGCCGCCGCCAGGGTGGGCCACGCCCACTCCGCCAGCACCAGCAGCGGGTTGCGCACCGGCGGCGCGGCCGCGGGGCGCCGGGCCCGGGCCACGATCTCCGCCGGGAGGCGCGCCCAGCGCTCCGGGTCGCGGCGCGCGGGGTGCAGCGCCGACAGGTCGATCCGCTCGTCGTGCATGGCTCTACTCCTCCTCGCGTACCAGCGTGCCCAGGCGGGCGCGCATGGCCCTGCGCGCGTGGAACAGGTGGTGCCGCACCGTGCCGGCCGGCATCCCCAGCGCCTCCGCGATCTCGC
>DASUNK010000381.1:0-9182 GCA_036277195.1 Longimicrobiaceae bacterium
ACCGCGGATCGACCGTCGCTCCCTGTGTTGGAGTGAGGTGAGCAATGAGTGGCGCAACGCGATCATCGAGCTCGAGCTTGCCTTCTTCGACGAGCTTCATGATGGCGGCGCCGGTGATCGGCTTGGACACGCTGGCGATCCGGAACAGCGCGTCAGGCTGCACCGGCGTCTTGTTCTCGACATCCGCGTAACCAAAGCCGCGCGCATAGATCAGCTTGCCGTCGCGCAGCACAGCAACCGCGCCACCGGGAATGGCGTACTTGCGCATCAAATCGGGGATGATCTGATCGTAAGATCCCATCCCCGGCACAGCAGCACCGCTGATCGGAATCTCCGGTTGCGCAGGAGGCGTAACCGGAGGAGAGACAGGCGGCGTAGTCGGCTCTCCGCCACAGGAAAGCAGAACCGCGAGACAAGCGGTAGCCCCGGCGCCGCGGGACAGGCCAAGCCATTCACGACGTGAGATCATGCGGTTTCGCCTTGTGGTCGATCGTGGTCAATCGGTTTCGCGTGTTGCCCTACATACCGGGCCGCGTTGACCCTCGGGTTGCGCCGGTCGGTCGAGACCAGGTCGTGCAGGTACGCCTTGGGGTCCGCCGCTCGCAGAAACGGTTGGGCGTCTCGTTTCTCGCACCTTTAGGGCCATGGCGGGAAAGCTGCACGTTGTGCGTCGGGTTGCGTTTTTCGGCGTAGAATAATTAGTTTTTTCCCGGACGAACAGGCCGACGTTTACCCGCCAGGTCCGAAACCTTCGCCTTTGGGCGAATCGCTTCGGCAAGCAGTAGAAGCTAGACTGCCGGGAGGAAAGCCACTCCCGGGAGAGAGCCAAGGCGGAGAATCGACGCGGATCACACACGGTCTTCGACATTCAATATCCCTTCGTATGGGCGAACGTGCGTTGCGGCTGCTAAGGCTGAAACGGAAATGACAGGCGCGCCGCGCGCGGCGAGCGGCACCGCGCTCAACGTCGCCATGTTGCGGGCGGCGCACCTCGTCGTCGACGGCGAGCCACCCGTGTTGAACGACACGGTCGTCGCACGGCTGCTCGGCGGCGACGTCGAGGCACAGATCCGCGCGCACGCCGACGAGCTGCAGACGCCAGACTTGCGCGGCCTGCGCTCGGCTGTGGTCCTGCGGAGCCGGTTCGCCGAGGATGCGCTCATGGACGCCGTTGAGGAAGGCGCCGAGCAGTACGTCCTTCTCGGCGCGGGGCTCGACACCTTCGCGTACCGCCAGCCACCCTGGGCGCGCCGCCTCACGCTCATCGAGGTCGACCACCCGGCGAGCCAGGCGGCGAAGCGCGCGGTACTTGCCGCGGCGGGAATCGAGATCCCGCCGAACGTGCGCTTTGCCGACATCGACTTCGAGCGCGAGACGCTCTCCCACGGCCTCGCGCGCTGCGGCGTGCACACGGCGAAGCGCACGTTCTTCTCCTGGCTCGGCGTCACGATGTACCTCACCCGCGACGCGATCGAGGCGACGCTGCGCACCGTGCTGTCGTTCCCGAAGCGGAGCGAGATCGTGTTCACGTTCGCACACACGGAATCGGCGACCTCAAAGCTCGCCGAGGGTTCCGCGTCGGCCGGCGAGCCGTGGATCAGCTACTTCACACCCGATGAACTCGGAGCGATGCTGCGGTCGCTCGGCTTTTCCGACGCCAGGTTCCTCTCGCGCGAGGAGGCCGAGCGGCGCTACTACGCGAACCGCGCCGACGGGTTCGCGGCGCCGCCCCGCGTGTCGATCGTCACCGCGAAAGTGTGACCATGCAGACGTGGGCCGGCGCTGGTCCCTGCCTAGCGTGCAGTGCCGGCCATTTCCCGATGACGAAGGAGAGATCGTGAGCGGTCCCGTGATCAACGCCAACGTGGTGGACGCGCTGGTGCTTCCCCGGCTGGTGTGGCTGCGCCCGAACCTGGTGGGACTCGTGTTCACGCTGTCGAAGCTGCTCCCCGCGCGCTTCATCGTCCGCAGGGCGCGCGAGGAGGGCGAGCTGCGGCCGGGCGGAGTGATCGCCGAGACCAGCTCGGGGACGTTCGGGCTGTCGCTGGCGATGGTGGCCCGGCTGCACGGGCACCCGCTGGAGCTGGTGAGCGACCCCTCCATCGAGCCGCCGCTGCGGCGCCGGCTGGAGGAGCTGGGGGCCACCGTCCACATCCTGCGCGACCCGGGCCCATCCGGCGCCTTCCAGATCGCCCGGCTCGAGTTCCTGGAGCGGATCCTGGCGGAGAATCCGGACGCGTTCTGCCCCCGCCAGTACACCAACCCCCAGAACCCGGCCAGCTTCGCCCCCTGCGCCGAGCAGCTCGCCCACGCGGCCGGCGCGGTGGACTGCCTGGTGGGCCCGGTGGGCTCCGGCGGGTCGCTCTGCGGGACCGCGTCGTTCCTCCGCCGCCTCTCCCCCGAGCTGAGCGTGGTGGCGGTGGACACGCACCGCAGCGTCATCTTCGGCCTGTCCGACGGCCGGCGCATGCTGCGCGGGCTGGGGAACAGCCTGGTGCCCCCCAACGTGGACCACGCGGCGGTGGACCTGGTGCACTGGGTGGGCGCCGCCGAGGCCTACCACGCCACCCGGCGGCTGCACGTGGAGCACGCGGTGTTCATGGGCCCCACCAGCGGCGCGGCGTTCCTGGTGGCCGACTGGTACGCCCGGAACAACCCCGACGCGCTCACCGCCGTGATCCTCCCGGACGAGGGCTACCGCTACCAGGACACGGTCTACGACGACGCGTGGCTGGAGGAGAAGGGGCTGCGGCTGGACGCGCCCCCCGCCGGGCCGGTGGAGTGGGACCACCCCCACGACGGCGCCGAGGCGTGGTCGTACTTCCGCTGGGGCCGCCGCGAGTACGCCGAGGTGATGGGCGCTCCCCCCGAGCGCCTGGAGCTGGCGTCGCTCTGACGGCGCGCCGGGGCATGGATCCGCCCCGGCCGACGCACGGTTGCGGTTGGTTGTGGACCCACCGCGAAAGAGCCCCGAGAACGCGGGTGGGTGGCTGAGCGCGCACCCCTCGCCTCAGGCGGCCGAGGCATGGGCCGCCCCCGCCGCGGGCACCTGCGCGCGGTGGCGGACGGGCATGGACCAGATGCGGTTCATCCACGCCGAGCGGGTGTAGGTCGCGGGGCCGTCCAGCTCCAGATCGGCGATGCGGTCCAGGTACGCCTCCAGGAACAGGCGGATCACCAGCGAGCCGATGCGCCCCCCCGGACAGAAGTGCGGCCCGTATCCGAAGGAGACGTGCCGGTTGGGATTGCGCCCCACGTCGAACACGTCGGGGTCGGCGAACGCCTCCTCGTCGCGGTTGGCGGAGGCGTAGCACAGCACCACCTTCTGCCCGCGGCGGATGCGGTGGCCCTCGTACTCCGTGTCCACCGTCGCCGTCCGGCGAAAGTAGACCACGGGCGAGACCCAGCGGACCAGCTCGTCCACCGCCACGGGGATGAGGGAGGGATCCTCGCGCAGCCGCCGCAGCTGGTCCGGGTGCTGGAGCAGCGCCCGGACGCCGCCGGCGATGGTGCTGGCCGTGGTGTCGAACGCCCCGGCGACCAGCGGAAACCAGTACACCAGGAAGAACTGCTCCGGCGTCATCCCCTGGGGCGCCTCGCCGTGCACCAGCGTGCTCAGCAGCGTGGGCCCGGGAGCCTCCGCCCGCAGACGGCGGAAAAGGGCGAACCCGTACTCGTACAGCGCCTTGGCGGCCTCGATCACCGACTCGCTGTGCGGGCGGAAGACCGGGTCGTCCATGGCGTTGATGGTGAGCACCCAGTCCCGCACCCGCTCCAGGTCTTCGTCCGGGACGCCCAGGAACATGCCGAAGAGGATCTCGACGGGCACCCGCAGCGCCACCTCGGAGGCGAAGTCGAAGCCGGGGCGGCCGGAGATGTCGTCCACGATCCGCGCGCAGACGGCGCGGACGCGGTCCTCCATGGCCAGCAGCGACGCCGGGGCCAGCAGCGCGGCGGCGAGCGGCCGGAAGCGCGCGTGCTGCTCGGGGCCCAAGGTCATCAGGTTGTCGGCGATCATCGCCAGCGACGGGAACGTGGCCCACAGGGCGGGCGGCAGCGGGTCCGCCAGTAGCGGCGCGCTGGTGGCGAAGCGCTTCGGGTCGCGGGAGATGGACACCACGTCGCGGTGCCGGGTGACCAGCCAGAAGCCGCCGCCGTGCGCCCGCGACGACTCGTGCCAGGCGAACGGCGCCTCCCGCCGCAGGCGCGCGAACTCGGCGAACGGGGTGCCGTGCACGTACTGGTCGGGATCATCGAACCTGAATTCCGTCATCCCCGGTTCTCCTGAAGGCTGGAACAGGCGCTGGAGGACCCCGGCCGTCCGGTGAGCCGTCTGGCTTCAGCTACACAGGCACGGGTACGAACGGTAGCCGCCGAGGTTGGGGTTCGGATCCCAGACAGGCGGTGCGGACGGATCCGGACCGAGCGTCTCGAAGGTCGCGAGCAGCGTCTCCAGGGCGGTCTGGATCTCCACGCGCGCGATGCTCGCCCCGGGACAGCGATGCGCGCCGTGGCCGAACGCCAGGTGCGGGTTCGGCTGCCGCTCCCACTTCAGCTCGTGCGGGTCGGGGAAGCGGGCGGGGTCGCGGTTGGCGGCCTCCAGGAACAGGACGACCCTCTGCCCCGTCCGGATCAGGTGTCCGGGGCCCCACTCGGCCGAAAGGTCCACGTCTTCGGTGGCGTGCCGCCCGAGATAGCGGGTGGGCGTCACCATCCGCAGCAGCTCCTCGGTCAGCCGTCTGCTCGTCCCCGGGTTCGCCGCCACCAGCTCCCGCCAGGCGGCCCACTCCGGAAACAGCATCGGAACGCCGTCTCCGATCAGCTTCTGCGTGGTCACCCTGCCCGCGGCGAAGGCCCCCATGCAGTTGATGACGAGATCCTCGTCCTGGTCGAAGGTTCCCGCGCTCAGGAACGAGCTGACCAGGTCGTCGGCGGGCGAGGCTCTGCGCCGGGCGACCAGCTCCCGGAAGTAGTCGCCGAACAGCGTGATCTCCTGCATCCGGATGTTCAGGTAGCCGCTGGTGAGGTCCGCCACGGTCGAGGACCAGCGCGCCAGATCGGCCACTCGGCCGGGGTCGTCCATCGGGATGCCGAAGACCCGGCAGACCGTCTGCAGCGCGTACGGCAGGGCGAAGTCGGCCACCAGGTCGAACTCGCCCCGCGGGCGCAGCGGCTGGAGCAGCCCGGCCGCGAGCTCCCGGATCCAGCCGGACAGCTCCTGCATCTTGCGAGACGACGCCTGCAGGATCACCCGCTGGGCACCCTGCTGATCCGCCCCGTCCGAAAAGATGATCGGCTTCTCGACCACGTCCTGGATGAACGTCCGCCGGGCCGGCCGGACTCTCCCCCCGCTCGCGAAGCGCAGGTCGGAGGTGAACCGCCGGTCCTCGAGGATGCTCCGCACGGCCCGGTGGTCGGTGACGAGCCAGCAGTTGCCGAGTGGGTCGAACGCGACCCCATCCAGGGCTCTCGCCCGGTCGTAGAGCGCGTGCGGAGCCTGGTAGGCGCCCAGCATGGCGGCCATGCTCGGGCGATCGGGATGATCGAGGTTGGACACGCGCGCTCCGCGATACCGGATCCGGACGATGCGTCGGGTGGAAGTCTCGCTCCGTCTTCACGCAGCAGCGGCTCTGATCGCCGCAGCACACGAACGACTCTTCCGCGTCATGTTCCATCCAATCTGATGCGCATCTTTGGAGTTGATATACAGTGGGCCTTATTGGAGAACGTGTGGAGCCCCTAACCTGCAATCGTTCAAGTAATAACTGAGTCTTCCATCTCCTTGCAAGCTCCAGTCCGAGAGGGAGTCACAGCAGTCAAAGGAGTCGATGCATTCCGTTAAATATTTTGTCCTGAACCGTTGACACAGATTTTACGCCTGCTTAGCGTTTAGTTAATTTATAGACATCGCGTGGCCAAGTCCTCCAGACCAAAGACTGTGCCGCAGAGGTACATCCGATTCGCATCTTTTGTGTCAAAGCGAGATATTTGTTCCTCAGTTTACGCGAGTCGTTATTCTCTCGCAAGCTCTTATCCGACAGAAAGCCGGAAAGGGACAAATAATTCCGCTAAACGTGACGGATACTGTTGACGCAAGGCAAGCGCCTAGGTTATCGTTATTTCCCTGCGTTTTTGGACATCTAGTTCAAGTCCTCCAGACCAAAGGCTGTGCCGCCAGACGTAATCGGACCGCCTCCCCCCGCCTCGGTCACCGAGGCGGGGATGGGGGAGGCTGTCTCCCTACTCGGGCGGGGCCGATCAGCGAGTGCCGTGAATCACGTGAGCTGGCCCGACAAGGGATCCTGCGGGGCACAGGGGCCCCGCAGTTTCACGTCTCAGACAAGATTTTCGACGGGAAATAGTCTATGGATGTGCTTGCTGGTCGGACATCCTCCACATCACTGCCGGTGACGGTGAGCGCGGTCGGGGCGGAGTTGCCGGCGATCGACGACGGGCTGCTGCGGGAGCAGGCGGAGTACTGGCGGGAGACGCTGGCGGACGCCCCGGAGCCGCTGGAGCTGCCGGCGGACCGCCCGCGCCCCGCGCAGCCGGACGCCGCCGGGGCCCTCGTCCGGCTGGAGCTGGACGAGGAGCTTGTTGCGGCCCTAAAGGCGCTCGAATCACGCCACAGTGCGCACATCTCCACCGTGCTGCTGGCGGGGTGGGCCGTGGTGCTGGGCCGGCTGTCGGGGCAGACGGACCTGGTGATCGGCACCTCCACCGGCTTCGTCAACCCGCTGCCGGTGCGGGTGGACCTGTCGGGCTCGCCCACGGCCGCGGAGCTGCTGGGGCGGGTCGAGGCGCGGGTGCAGGGGGCGCTGCGGAACCAGGATCTTCCCTTCGAGCGGGTGGTGGAGCTGGTGCAGCCGGATGGCGCCGCCACGCCGCTGTTCCGGGCGGCCTTTGTGTGGCGGGACGGGAGCGAGCCGGAGCTGCCCGGTCTGGAGCCGCGCTCGACGGGCGGGCTCGACCTGTCGCTCGAGCTTTGGGAGGAGGGGGGCGGGGTCGCGGGCGAGGTGGTGTTCGCGACGGCGCTGTTCGAGCGGGAGACGGTGGAGCGCTACGCGGGATACCTGCGCCGGGTACTCGCGGGGATGGCGGCGGACGAGACCCGGCCGGTGGACCAGCTGACGCTGCTGTCGGACGAGGAGCGCCGGCGCGTGACGGAGGAGTGGAACCGCACGGAGGCGCCGTATCCCGCCGAGTCGTACATCCACGAGCGGTTCGAGGCGCAGGCCGAGCGCACGCCGGAGGCGGTGGCGGTGGTCTACGAGGACCGGGAGCTGACGTACGGGGAGCTGAACCGGCGGGCGAACCGGCTGGCGCACCACCTGAGGGAGCGGGGCGTGGGGCCGGACGTGCGGGTGGCGATCTGCGTGGAGCGGGGGCCCGAGCTGGTGGTCGCCGTGCTGGGGGTGCTGAAGGCCGGGGGCGCGTACCTGCCGCTCGATCCGGGCTACCCGCAGGAGCGGCTGCTCGACATGGTGCAGGACAGCGCCCCGGTGGTGGTGCTGACGCAGGGGGCGCTGGCCGGACGGCTCGCGGGGCTGGAGCTGCCCCTGCTCGCGCTGGACGAGGACGCGGCCTGGTGGGGGAGCCAGCCGGCCACCAACCCGGAGCGCGGCGCGCTGGCGCCGGAGAACCTGACGTACGTGATCTACACCTCGGGCTCCACGGGCCGGCCCAAGGGGGTGGAGATGACGCACCGTGGCGCGTCGAACCTGCTCCACTGGTACCTGGGCGCCACCCGGATCTCGGAGCGCGACGCGGTCCTGGTCGTCACCTCCTTCAGCTTCCACCTGACGCAGCGCAACCTCCTGGCCCCGCTGTTCGTGGGCGGCCGGGTGCACCTGGCGCGCGAGCCGTTCGAGCCTCGCAGGATCGCCTCCCAGATCGTCGCGTCGGGCATCACCATGATGAACCTCACGCCGACGGGCTTCCAGGCGCTGGTCGAGGCGGACGGGGGGCGGGCGATCGGCGGGCTGCGGATCGTGGTCTTCGGCGGGGAGCCCCTGTACCCGCGGCAGCTCGCGCGGGTGCCGGAGCCCCGTCCCCAGTTCCTGAACCCGTACGGTGCTACGGAAGCGACCGGGATCACGACCCACCACTTCGCTCGCGCGGACCTGGGAAGCTACCCCAACCGCTCCATGCCGCCGGGCCGCCCGATCGCCAACGCCCAGATCTACGTCCTGGACGGAGCCGGAGAGCCGGTGCCGGTGGGGGTGACGGGGGAGCTGTACCTGGGAGGCGTCGGGGTGACGCGCGGGTACCGGCGGCTCCCGGGGCAGACGGCCGAGCGCTATCTCCCCGACCCCTTCGGCCCGGTGCCCGGCGCGCGGATGTACCGGACGGGCGACCTGGGGCGGTGGCTGCCGGACGGTACGATCGAATTCATGGGCCGCGGCGACGCGCAGGTGAAGGTGCGCGGGTTCCGGATCGAGCTGGGCGAGATCGAGGCGCGGCTGGCCGAGCACACGGCGGTGCACGAGGTGGTGGTGGTGGCGCGCGACGGGGAGGTCGGCGACCCGCGGCTGGTGGCCTACTACACGGGTGACCAGGCGGGCGCGGCGGCGCTGCGCGCCCACCTGGCGGCGCGGCTGCCGGAGTACATGGTCCCGGCCGCGTTCGTCCATATGGACGCGCTCCCGGTGAACCCCAACGGCAAGCTGGACCGCAAGGCGCTGCCGGCGCCGGAGTTCGCGTCGGACGAGGAGACGTACGTGGCGCCGCGCACCCCCGTGGAGGAGGTGCTGGCGGAGATCTGGGCCGAGGTGCTGGGCGTCGAGCGGCCGGGGGTGCACGACTCGTTCTTCGAGCTGGGCGGGCACTCGCTCCTGGCCACGCGGGCGGTGTCGCAGATCCGCGAGCTGTTCGGCGTGGAGCTGCCGCTGCGGGCGCTCTTCGAGGGACCCACGGTGGCGGAGCTGGCGGTGCGCGTGGAGGAGATGCGCCGCGCGGGGGTGCCGGTGCTGCCGGCGGTGGTGCCGGTGGAGCGCACGGGGGCGCTGCCGCTGTCCTTTGCGCAGGAGCGGCTCTGGTTCCTGGACCGGCTGGAGCCGGAGAGCGCCACCTACAACATCCCCGCCGCGCTGCGTCTGACGGGCGCGCTGGACGAACGGGCGCTGGAGCGCACGCTGGGCGAGATCGTGCGGCGCCATGAGGCGCTGCGGACCACGTTCGGT
>DASUNK010000382.1:0-6199 GCA_036277195.1 Longimicrobiaceae bacterium
AGGATTCACCGGCCGGGGCGGTTCGCCGCCCCGGCCCTGGCGGCCGCGGCGGCACTGCTCGCCGCGGCCGGCTGCGCGGAGGTGGCCGGCGGTGGTGGCGGCGGCGGGAACGGCGCGGTGCGCGTGCTCTGGCGCCGCGCGCTGGAGGAGCCCGCCTTCGGCTTCGGCGTGCCGGCGACGGACGGCGAGCGGGTGTTCGCGCCGTTCAAGGGCGTCTCCGCCTACGACGCCCGCGACGGGCGGCTCCTCTGGCGGAAGCCGCTGGCGGCCTACGCCCCGCGCAACCTGGTGCACCGCGACGGGCGGGTGTACGCGGCCGAGTCGGTGGTGTTCGCCTTCGACGCGGAGACGGGGCGCGAGCTCTGGCGCTTCGCGCCGGATTCCTCGGCCGACTACGCGCACGCCGCCGCGGACGACCGGGCGCTCTACGTGGGCACCCGCGACCACCGGGTGACGGCGCTGCGCACCGGCGACGGGGCCGTGCTCTGGAGCACGGACCTGGGGCCGGAGTGGCCGCTGGCCGGGCTGGTGGGCGGCATCGCCGTCTCGGGCGACACGGTGTACGCCACGGCGGAGCGCCACCATTCGGCCAACGGCTTCCTCTCGTCGGGCTACCTGGTGGCGCTGGACCGGGGCACCGGGCGCGTGCTCTGGACGTACCGCAACGGCGACGGGACCGACCCGCGCGCCCTCACCTCGGCGCCGACGGTGGCGGGGCGGCTGGTGCTGGCCAGCGACCGCAAGGGGAACACGGTGGTGGCGGTGGACCGCTTCACCGGGCGCGAGGCCTGGCGGCTGGAGGGGGCGCGGGGCTTCATCGGCTTCACCATGCCGCCCGCGGTGGCGGAGGGGACGGCGTACGCCTCGTCGGGCGACCGCCACGTCTACGCGGTGCGGCTGGAGGACGGGGCGCTCGCCTGGAAGACGGAGACGCCGGCGGCGAACGACTACTTCGCCCTCTGCGGCGAGCGGGTGCTGGCCAACTACCAGGGGGTGGCGGTGATCGACCGCCGCACCGGCCGGCGCCTGCAGCAGCTGCTGGACGACGACAGCGACTTCGTGTCGTCGCCCTTCGCGGTGGCGGGCGGGCGCGCCTTCGTGCTGGGGAACCGCGCCATGTACGCGCTGGACTGCGGGAGGTGAGGGCGGCGGCTCGCCCGCGGCGGGTGCGGTGCGTATCTTGCGCCCGCGCGGCGGCGCCCGCTGCACCGCCCGAACCCCAGTCCAGAGCCGGAGGCGACATGTCCGAACAGCAGCACCAGGCCGAGCACCCGCACGAGGGCGACGAGACGTACGGAATGGCGATCGGCTTCCGCATCTTCGAGGAAGGCGGCGCGCTCTACCTGGCCGAGGCGGAGATCACCCAGTACGTGGACGACGCCAACGCCCTGGGCGTGACGCTGGTGTTCCACTCGCTGACGGGGATCGACCCCACCTCGGGCGAGGAGGAGGACGAGGGCGAGATGCTCCCCCTCGACATCGACGACGACCTGACGCGCGACGAGGGGGGGCCCCTGCGCGAGCAGGCGCAGGCCATCTTCCGCCAGCTGGCGGGGCTCTCGGAGGCGCAGCTGCGCGACTACCTGCGGCTGGCGCGCGAGGAGGCGGGGGCGGGGAACAGCTAGCGGGCGCCGGGGGTCACTCCCCCAGCACCCGCTTGCGGACCTTCGCGTAGGCGGAGTAGACGGAGACCACGGGCGAGGAGACGCCGCGCGCCGCCACCCGGCCGGCGCGCAGCGCGGCCAGGAAGGATTCGCGCCGGGGCTCGAAGGGCGGCACCTCCACGTACGCCGTGCCGATCTCGCCGAGGGTGTGGGCGTCGGAGCCGGCGCCCAGCGCCTTCCCCCGCTCGCGCGCCCACTGCTCGCCCAGCTCGTTGACGCCGGGCTTCCAGGTGCGCGCGTTGTGCGCCTCCACCGCGTCCACCAGCTCCGCCACGCTCTCCAGCAGCGGGCCCCCGCCCCGGCGGCGGGTGTCGAAGGGGTGCGGCACGTAGACCACGCCGCCCTGCGCGCGGATGCGCTCGCAGGTCTCGCGCAGCGGGGTGCCGCGGGGGATCGGCTCGGTGAGGAAGATGCCGATGATGTCCGGCCCTTCGCGGGTGCGCACCTCCTCGCCCACCAGCACCCGCTCGGGCGCCAGCGCGTGCAGGCGGAGGGCGCCGTCCATGCGGTCGTGGTCGGCGATCACCACGCGGTCGATGCCGCGGGCGTCGAGCGCGGCCAGCACGCCGGCGGGGGAGTTGAGCGAGTCCGCCGAGGCGCGGGTGTGGACGTGCATGTCCACCCGCAGCAGGCGGGGGGGCTCAGCCACGCGCCGCCGCGGGGGCGCCGGCGCGCCGCTCCAGCTCCGCCCACACCTCGCGGGCGCGGGCCTCCAGGTCGGCCAGCGGGCCGGTGTTCTCGATCACCACGTCGGCGCGGGCGCGCTTGAGCTCCGAGGGCATCTGCGCGGCGATCATGCGGCGCGCCTCGTCCGGCTCCAGCCCGCGGTCTCCCACCAGCCGCATCAGCCGCGTCTCCTCGGGCGCGTCCACCAGCACCACCACGTCGAACTCGTCCACCATCCCCACCTCGAAGAGGAGGGGGATGTCGGCCACGGCCACCCGCTCGCCCCGCTCGCGCGCCGCGTGGTAGAGCCCGTCGCGCAGCCGGGCCACCGCGGGATGGACGATCCCCTCCAGCCGCTCGCGCGCGGCCGGGTCGTCGAAGACGATGCGGCGCAGCGCCGCGCGGTCGAGCCCGCCGCCGGGCTCCAGCACCCGGCTCCCCCACGCCTCCGCGATGGCCGCGTGGGCCGGCGTCCCCGGCTCCACGGCGCGCCGGGCCAGCTCGTCCGCGTCGACCACGGTGGCGCCGAGCTGCTTCCACACGTTGGCCACGCTGGACTTCCCCGAGGCGATGTTTCCGGTGAGACCCACCTTGAGCATGCGTCCTCCGTGTGTCGTATCCGGATCGCAAGCTAATTCGCATGCCCCGCGCCGCCAATTATTTCTAGCGTCGCGGCGGGTTCACCCGGCGCTGCTCCTCGCCCAGGATGTCGTCGGTGGTGCCCACCTGGCGGTCCTTGCCGGCGGAGCCCACCCGGTAGGTGGTGCGCGTGGACCTGAGGTAGTAGGGGGTGCCCCAGGGGTCGAGCGAGGCGTTGTGCTGCACGTCCTCGGCCTCGACGAAGGCGGGGAAGTCGCGCGGGGCGGGGATCTGCTTGCCGAGCTGCTCCTGGCGCACCAGCAGGTCGCGCAGCTCCTTCACCCGGTTGCGGGTGCTCCACTCGTAGAAGGGGTCGAAGGCGAACTGGAGGTGCGGGCGCACGCGCTCGCGCGCCGGGCGGTAGATGACCACCACGGCGACGAGGAGGAGGAGCAGGGGGAAGAGCTTGGACATCGGGATCACCAGGCAGGGGGATTCTCAGCCGCGCGAGAAGCGGGCGGCGCCGCCGTCCTCGTCCACCCGCACGCGGCCGGCGGCGGCCAGCCGGTCCAGGTGCGCCAGCGTCTCGCGGAGCGCCAGCATGCGCGTGGGGGCGGGCAGCTCGCGCTCCGGGTAGCGCGCCTCGACCACCTCCCACGCCGTGCGCGGCCCGGGGCCCAGCAGCGCCTCCACGGTGGCCGTCTCGCCCTCGGCGGCGGCGCGCAGCTCGGCCAGGCGCCCGGAGGGGTCCTCCGGCGGCTCGCCGTGCCCGGGGAGGATGAGCGCCGGGCGGAGCGCCTCCAGCCGGGCGAGCGCGTGCAGGTAGTCGCCCACCGGGTCGGAGCGCTGGCGGTTGACGCCGAGGGTGGGGGTGATGCGCGGGAGCACCGCGTCGCCCGCCACCAGCACCGCGTCCGCCGGGCGGAAGAGCGAGACGTGCCCCGCCGTGTGCCCGGGCGTCCACACCCAGCGCCATCCGGGCGCGTCCGGCACCTCGCCCTCCGCGCCGTCGAGCACCGCGTCCACCGCCACCGGCGGCGCCAGCGGCTGCGCCTGCTTCCGCACCCCTTCCATCGCCTCCACCGCCTCCGCGGGCGCGCCGCAGCGGCGGAGGAGGCCCAGGCGGTAGCCGGCCTCGTCGTCCGGGTGGGCGGCGGCGTGGGCCATCCGCTCCGCGTCGAGCCGCCCCATCAGCACCGGGGCGCCGGAGGCCTCGCGGGCGCGCGCCGCCAGCCCCACGTGGTCCATGTGCATGTGGGTCACCACGTGCAGGCGCACGGCCTCCCACCCGCCCGCGGCGCCGCGCACCCCCGCGTCGAGCGCCGCCCACGCCTCGTCCGTGCCCAGCCCGCCGTCCACCAGCATCCAGGCGTCCCCCCCCACGCGCGCCAGGTAGGTGTGCACCTCGCGCGGCCGGAAGGGCATCGGCGTGGGGATGCGCCACAGGTCCGGGGCGACGGGGGCGGCGGGGGGCAGACCTCCCGTCATCAGGGGGGCGATCCCGGGGCGAGGCAGGGTGAGACGTGTATCGTACGAAATAAGGGGCCGTACGGCGCGGAAGCAAGAAAAAGTTTCCGGCGGGGGACCCCCGGCCCTAGATTCGCGCGCCATGCCCGCTCCCTCTCCCCACCCCGTCAGCGCTCGGCGCGGGCGCCCGGTGCTCGCCCTGGCGCTCTACCTGCTGGCCGTGTTCGCCGGCGGCGCGCTGCTGGCGCCCTGGCTGTACCACGGCGTGCGCGCGCTCGCGGACTCCGTCCCGGCGCTGCGCGGCGTGGCGGAGATGCCGTTCGGGCGCTACGTCAACCGCGCGCTCCTCCTGACGGCGCTCCTCACCCTCCCCTTCTACCTGCGCGGCGCGGGAATCCGCAGCTGGAGCGACGCGGGCTTCTCGCCGCGGCGCTTCGCCTGGGGTCGCTTCGGGGTGGGGTTCGTGATCGGGTACGCCTCGCTGGCGGCCGTGTGCGGCATCGCGCTGGTGATGGGGGCGCGCGCCTTCCGCGTGGACCGCACCCCGGCCGAGCTGGCGGTGGAGTTCGTGGGCGCGCTGCTGACCGCGCTGGTGGTGGCCGTCATCGAGGAGCTGCTCTTCCGCGGGGCCGTCTTCGGCGGGCTGCGGCGGGCCCTGCCGTGGGGCGTCGCGCTCCTCGCCAGCAGCGCCCT
Source organism: Longimicrobiaceae bacterium (assembly GCA_036277195.1). Lineage (GTDB taxonomy): Bacteria > Gemmatimonadota > Gemmatimonadetes > Longimicrobiales > Longimicrobiaceae > Longimicrobium. The sequence continues at coordinate 5,070 of DASUNK010000382.1, forward strand.
CTACGGCATCGTCCACTTCATGACCCGTCCCGTCTCGCCCCCTGCCGTGGGGTGGTCGACGGGGCTGGAGGTGCTCCCCACCCTGCTGGCGGGAATGGGGGACGTGCGCGCCCTGGTCCCCGGCTTCTTCAGCCTGACGCTGGCGGGGGTGGTGCTCGGCCTGGCCTACCAGAAGACGGGCGACCTGGCGGCGCCGATCGGCATCCACGCGGGGTGGATCTTCTGGCTGAAGTTCTACGGGCTGCTGACGCGGAGCGTCCCGGGCGTGGACCCCTGGTTCTGGGGGACCCGCAAGCTCACCGACGGGTGGCTGGCCTTCACCGCGCTGGTGCTGGTGCTGGCCGCCGTGGCCGCCGCGGGGAGGCGGCGGCCCCCCGGGGTGTAACGGTCCGCCCTGGCCCCGGATGTGCCGGTGGGATATGTTGCTCCGGTTTCCACCCCTGACGGATTCCCGGGGCCGCGCCGCCGGCGGCGGCCCTTGCAGCCCGAGCTTCAGCAGCGACTTCCATGGCCCCCACGACCAAGAAGCGGACGAAGGCCACGCCCGCCCCCGCGCTGGACCGCGACACCCTCCTGGGCTTCTACCGGACCATGCTCCTGGCCCGGAAGCTCGACGACAAGGAGATCCAGCTCAAGGGGCAGAACAAGATCTTCTTCCAGATCTCCGGCGCCGGGCACGAGGCCATCCAGGTGGCCGCGGCCGCCCACGCCCGCCCCGCCTACGACTGGTTCTACTTCTACTACCGCGACCGCGCCTTCTGCCTGGCGCTGGGGATGACGGCGCTCGACCACCTGCTCCAGGCGGTCGGCGCCGAGGCCGACCCCTCCTCCGGCGGGCGGCAGATGCCCTCGCACTGGGGGCATCGCGCGCTCAACATCGTCTCCACCTCCTCGCCCACCGGCACGCAGTTCCTGCAGGCGGTGGGCACCGCCGAGGCCGGCGTGCGCGCCCGCGCCCTGGGCGGCGCCGTGCTCGACACGGCCGAGGCCAGGGACGACGAGGTGGTGTTCGTCACCACCGGCGACGGCACCACCAGCGAGGGCGAGTTCTGGGAGAGCCTCAACACCGCCTGCAACCTCAAGCTGCCGGTCGTCTACCTGGTGGAGGACAACGAGTACGCCATCTCCGT
>DASUNK010000383.1:0-8135 GCA_036277195.1 Longimicrobiaceae bacterium
CTCACCCCCCGCTCGCAAGCTCGCGGAGCCCCTCCCCCGGAACGGGGGAGGGTGGCGAGCCTGAGCGAGCCGGGTGGGGGCCTGCCGGCGTAGGGGTACGCGCCCGCAGCGGTGTCTTCTTCCTGTGAGGGACAACCCAGCTCACCGGAAGGAGGCACACCCATGCACCCCTGCCATCGTACGCTCCTGCGGCTCGCCGCCGCCGTGGCGTGCGCCGCCATCGCCGCGGACCCGCTCCCGCTGGCGGCGCAGTACTTCGGGCAGAACCAGGTCCAGTACCAGCGCTTCGACTTCCAGGTGCTCCGCACCGCCCACTTCGACGTCTACTTCTATCCCAAGGAAGCGGCCGCCGCGCGCGACGCCGGGCGCATGGCCGAGCGCTGGTACGCGCGGCTCTCCGCCGTGCTGGGGCACGAGTTCGAGTTCCGGCAGCCGCTCATCCTCTACGCCTCCACCCCCGAGTTCCAGCAGACCACCACCGGCGGCTCCGCCCCGGGCGAGGGCACGGCCGGCTTCACCGAGCCCCTCAAGCAGCGGGTGGTGATGCCGCTCTCGGGGTCGTACGCCGAGACGGACCACGTGGTGGGCCACGAGCTGGTGCACGCCTTCCAGTACGACATCTCCGGGCTGGGACGCGCGCAGGGCGGGCTCGACGCCGCCGCCAGCCGCTTCAACCCGCCCGGCTGGTTCATCGAGGGGATGGCCGAGTACCTCTCGCTCGGCCCCGTCGACCCCAACACCGCCATGTGGCTGCGCGATGCGGCGCTCGCCGGCAAGCTCCCCACCATCGACGACCTCACCCGCGACCCGCGCTACTTCCCCTACCGCTGGGGACAGGCGCTCTGGGCGTACGTGGGCGGCCGCTGGGGCGACGCGGTCATCGGACAGATCCTGAAGCAGGTGGGCGAGGGCGTCCCCTACCCCGAGGCCTTCGCCCGCATCCTCTCCACCGACCTGGACGAGCTCTCCGAGGAATGGCAGGCGTCCATCCGCCGCGCCTATCTCCCGCTGCTCACCGAGCTGCGCGAGCCGCGCGAGGCCGGGCACGCCCTGGTGACCAAGAAGCAGCGCGGCGGCGTCTACAACGTGGGCCCCGCGCTCTCGCCCGACGGCGGGAAGGTGGCCTTCCTCTCCACGCTGAACGACTACGACGTGCAGCTGTACGTGGCCGACGCGGCCAGCGGCCGGGTGCAGCGTACGCTGGTGGCGGGCACCAGCGTGCAGCCCCACTACGCCAGCCTCAACTGGATCGCCTCGGCGGGCGTGTGGTCGCCCGACGGCGAGCGCTTCGCCCTGGCGGCGCAGCGCGGCGGGCGCGACGTGCTGGTGGTGCTCGACGCGCGGAGCGGCCGCCGCCTGCGCGACTATGCGCCGGAGGGGATCGACGAGATCGCCACCCCCACCTGGTCGCCGGACGGCGGCACGGTCGTCTTCTCCGGGAAGCACGGCGGGCGTACGGACCTCTTCGCGCTGGAGCTGGCCACGGGCACGGCGCGCGCCCTCACCGACGACGCCTACGCCGACCTGCAGCCCGCCTTCTCGCCCGACGGGCGCACCCTGGCCTTCGTGACCGACCGCGGCCCGGGGACGGACCTGGAGGCGCTCACCTACGGCGGCTACCGGCTGGCCTTCCTCGACCAGGCCTCGGGCGAGGTGCGCCCGGCCCCGCGCATGGCCGGCCCGCGCAACGTGAACCCCGCCTGGGCCGCCGACGGCAAGAGCGTCTTCTTCGTCTCCAACCGCACCGGCATCCCCAACGTCTTCCGGCTCGAGCCCGCCACGGGCGAGCTCTACCGGGTGACGCGCCTCTACGGCGGGGTGAGCGGCATCACCGACCTGTCGCCCTCCATCACCGTGGCGCGCGGCACCGAGCGGCTGGTGTTCACCGCCTACGAGGACAACAGCTTCGGGCTCTACCGGCTGGACGGCGCCGCGCTGGCCGGCGAGCGCGTGCCGCCCGAGGAGGACGCCGCTTCCGACGCACAGCTGCTGCGCGCCGCACAGCTTCCCCCCACCCCGCGTCCCACGGAGCCGCCCTACCACCGCGTGTCGCGCACGCTGGCCGACGGCGCTACCGGGCTCCCCACGCGCGACACCTCCGCCGCGTGGCAGGCGCGCCCGTACCGGGCCCGGCTCTCGCTCGACTACGTAGGGCAGCCGCAGCTCGGCTTCAGCTCGGGGAGCAGCTTCACCGGGGGCGGGCTGTACAGCGGGGTCACCGGGCTCTTCAGCGACCCGCTGGGCCACCACACCGTGATCGGCACGGTGCAGGCGCAGGGGCCGATCGACGAGACCGGCGCGGCCGCGGTGTACATCAACCGGCGCAACCGCCTCACCTGGGGCGCGGTGGCGCAGCGCATCCCCTACGTGTACGGCTTCTACACCGAGGGAATCGACCCGACCGAGCCCGACCTCTTCCGCCGGCAGATCGTCCGCCTGCGCTACTTCGACACCAGCCTGGAGGGGGTGGTGCACTACCCCTTCTCGCGGGTGCAGCGGCTGGAGGTGGGCGGAGGGGTGCGGCAGATCGGCACCGACGCCAAGATCCAGGAGTACCTCTACGACGTGCAGTCCGGCGGGTTCGTGGGGACGGACCGGCGCACGGTCGACGGCGAGAGCTTCACGCTGGCGCAGGGCGGCGCGGCGCTGGTGTACGACAACGCGCTGGTGGGATACACAGCGCCGCTGGCGGGGCAGCGCTACCGGCTGGAGCTGGCGCCGGTGGCGGGCGACCTGCGCTACCTCACCGCGCTGGCCGACTACCGCCGCTACCTGCGCCTCGGCCCGGCGACGCTGGCCGTGCGCGGGCTGCACTACGGCCGCTACGGCGGCGACGCCGAGCGGTTCTCGCAGATCTTCGTGGGGCACTCTTCGCTGGTGCGCGGCTACGGCAGCGCCGACGAGGACTGCACGGCCGCCGGCACCGCCGGGTGCGAGCTGCTGAACGCGGCGCTGGGGAGCCGGGTGGGAGTGGTGAACGCCGAGCTGCGCTTCCCGCTGCTGGGTCCGGGCGGGGTGCTGGAGAAGGTGCGGCTCCCGGTGGACGGCTTCATCTTCCACGACGCGGGCGTGGCGTGGAACGGCGACACCCGTCCCGTGCTGGAGCGCGGGGTGCTCTCGGGCGCGGAGCGCGGGATCCTCACCAGCATGGGGCTGGGCGCGCGCGTGAACGTGCTGGGATTCGCGGTGGTGGAGATCGATTACGTGAACGCGCTGGACCGGGCGCGCGGCTGGCACTGGCAGTTCTCGCTGCAGCCGGGCTTCTGAAGAAGAAGGTGGGATGGGAAACGGCCCGGGCCGGCAAAGCGCCGGCCCGGGCCGTGTCCGTTTCAGATGGCGACGGGGTGCCGGGGCTCGTACAGCATGACGTCGACCCCGCCGGGGAGGGCCAGCATCACGAGCACGCCCCACCCCTCGTCCTGGGGCTCGCCGCGCACCTCCACCCCCTTCGCCCGCAGCTCGCGAACGGTGGCGGAGATGTCGTCGCACATGAGGGTGAGCTGGTGGCGGGCTCCCGATTCGAAGGTCGGGCCCTCGGCGGGGTGCACGCCCAGCTCGGCGGGCGGCAGGGCGAAGATGAGCCACCCCTCGCCCGCGTCCACGTGCCGCCAGCCGAAGACATCGCGGAGGACGGCCCGGAGCGCGTCGGGCTCGGAGGTGTAGAGCAGGACGTGCGCACCCGTGATCGCCATCATCTACCTCCGCGGAAAGTGGGCCCACCAGGATTTGAACCTGGGACCTACGGATTATGAGTCCGCTGCTCTAACCGCTGAGCTATGGGCCCGGTACAGCGGAAACGAATATAACGTTGCGCCGGAAGCCCTCCAACCCTGTTTTTCACCGCTCATCCCCGCTCCCTGGCGCCGGTGCGCACCGCGCCCGATCTTCCAGCGGCCGCTCCGCAGTCCCATCTCGCACCTCTCCGAAAAATCCATGTCACGAACGTTCGTGATCGGCTTGCTCCTCTGCGCCATGCCCGTTGCGGCCGTGGCGCAGCAGCCGCCGGCGGCGAAGACGCGCATCGTGGTGCTGGGAGTGACGCACTCCAACCAGCTCCTCGCGGAGAGCTACCAGCCGGCCGTCTTCCGCGCCTTCTTCGACCGCGTGCGCCCCGTCGCCGTCTGCGTGGAGCGCGACCCGGAGGCGTTCTCGCGCGGCAGCCACCACGAGTTCACCTACGAGATCCAGCACATCGCCCTTCCCTGGGCCGCGGAGCGCGGCGTGCCGGTGCACCCGTTCGACTGGTACGCGCCGGCCGCCGACGAGCTGCTGGGAATGGGTCTCAGCTGGGACCCGCCGCCGCTCGTCCGCCGCCGCGGCGCGCCACACGCCTTCCTCACCTACCGCGACAGCGCGGCGCTGCGCCTCCCGTTCTTCTACGCGGAGAGCGACAGCGTGCGGAAGGACTACCGCGACTGGTACGACGCCGTCCCCCAGGAGCACGCCACCGACTTTCCGCGGCGCCTATTCCTCTACCGCACCTTCCTGCAGGCGCGCCGCGTGGCGCACGCCGCCGCGGGGTATCCCGGGAAGACCGTGCTGGTGGTGGTGGGCTCGTACCACACCGAGGACATCGAGCGCATCCTGGCCGAGGACCCGCGCTTCGAGCTGGTGAAGCCCTCCTCCTTCGGCCTGCCGGGCGCGGACGAGGTGGAGCGCCAGACACGCCGCGAGGACCTCTTCGCCATCGCCACCTTCAACCTGCTGAGCGTGCAGTCCAGGCAGGGGCCGGTCGACTGGCCCTGGGTGCGCCGGGTGCTGGAGCGGCTCGCGCGCGAGGGCAGGACGTCCGAGGTGGAGCTGCTGGAGACGCGCCTCGGCGTCCTCACCGGCACTCTGACGCCGGCCGCCGCCGCCGCGCGCTACGAGGAGCTGGCCCGCCGGGCAGGCGCGGAGGCACGCTTCACCTGGGATGGGGTACGCGACCGCTCGCGGGTGGACTCGTATGTCGACCCGTTCGGCAACCTGACGGTGGGCCAGCGCGCGCTGCTGGAGGCCGCCCGCGAGCACGCGAAGCTGGGCCACGCCCCGCGGGCGGCGGAGCTGCGGAAGGAGCTGGAGGCGAAGCTGACGCCGCTGCAGCGCATGCAGCTCGCCGCCTACTGGGAAGACCATCTCGCGCAGGCGCGGTAGGGTCCCGGCGGCCCCCACCCGGCTCGCTTGGGCTCGCCACCCTCCCCCGTTCCGGGAGAGGGTTGTCAGACGGCTCCGGACCGATACTCCTGGAATCGCTCGGACGGCTGCCTTGCAGTCCGCGCAGGCGGACTTCGTGCCGTTGTTGCCGCGAATTCATTCGCCCAACTCCCCCGCCCTTGCGTCCCGCCGCGCGAGCCGCTACACCTGCACCTCCCTTAGCTTTCCGCGTGACCCCGCAGGACCCCCGATGCGCGTCCACGGCACCCCGTACCGCACCGTCTGGATGGAGGACGGCACGGTCCGGCTGATCGACCAGAACCGGCTCCCCTTCGAGTTCCGGGTGGCGGAGTGCGCCGACCACCAGGCCACCGCCGCCGCCATCCGCGACATGACGGTGCGCGGCGCGCCGGCCATCGGCGCCGCGGCGGCGTACGCGCTGGCGCAGGCCTTCCGCGAGGCCGGCCCCGGCGATCCCTGGCCGTACGCGCGCGCGGCCCGCGCTACCATCGAGGCCACGCGCCCCACCGCGCGCGACCTCTTCCACGGGGTGGAGCGCGTCTGGGCCGCCGCCTCGGCCGCCAGGGACCCCGTGGCGGCGGCGGGCGAGGCGGCCCGGGCGCTGGCCGACGAGAGCGTGGAGAGCTGCCGGCGCATCGGAGAGCACGGCGCGGCCCTGGTGCCGGAGGGGGCGCGCGTGCTCACCCACTGCAACGCCGGCTGGCTGGCCACGGTGGACTACGGGACGGCGCTGGCGCCCGTGTACATGGCCGCCGCCGCCGGGAGGCGGGTGCACGTGTGGGTGGACGAGACGCGGCCGCGCGCACAGGGAGCGCGGCTCACCGCCTGGGAGCTGGCGGGCGAGGGGATCTCCCACGCCGTCATCGCCGACAACGCCGCCGCCTGGCTGATGAGCCGCGGCGAGGTGGACCTGGTGATCGTGGGCGCCGACCGCGTGGCCGCCAACGGCGACGTGGTCAACAAGGTGGGGACGCTCGCCAAGGCGGTGTGCGCGCGCGAGTTCGGCGTGCCCTTCTACGTGGCGGTTCCCCCGTCCACCTTCGACGCCTCGGTCGCGGACGGGTCCGCCGTGCCGATCGAGGAGCGCTCCGAGGACGAGGTGCACTACCAGACGGGCCCGGACGAGTCGGGGGCGCTGCGGCGCGTGCGCGTGACCGCCCCGGGGTCGGCGGCGCACAACCCCGCCTTCGACATGACCCCCGCGCGCCTGGTGAGCGGCTACGTCACCGAGTGCGGCGTCTTCCGCACGGGCGAGCTCCCCGCGGAGTGCTTCGGCGCCCCGGCTACAGCATAGCACGACTCCCATCCCCGATCCCATGACGACCGAACCGGCCGCCACCGCCGGAGACCCGCTGGACGCGCTCGTCCACTTCTCGCGGCTGGTGGGCGCCGACCCCTCGCTGGTGCTGCGCGGCGGCGGCAACACCTCGCTCAAGGTGGACGAGGCCGACGTGCTCGGCCGCCCCCTGCGCGTGCTGCGCGTCAAAGGGAGCGGCTCGGACCTCGCCTCCATCCGCCGCGCGGACTTCGCCGGCGTGCGGCTCGACGACGTGCTCCCCCTCTTCGCCCGCGACGACATGCCGGACGAGGAGATGGTGGCCTACCTGGCGCGCTGCCTCACCGATCCCGCCTCGCCGCGCCCCTCCATCGAGACGCTGCTGCACGCCTTCGTCCCCGCGGCCGCCGTCTTCCACTCGCACGCCGACGCCGTGCTGGCCCTCGTCAACACGCCGCACCCCGAGCGCGTGCTGGACGAGGCGTTCGGCGATGCCGTGCTGCGCGTGCCCTATCGCCGCCCCGGCTTCCTGCTGTCGAAGGAAGTGGGAGTGGCGGTGCGCGCCCGGCCGGACGCGCTGGGGCTCGTCCTCCTCAACCACGGCGCCGTGACGTGGGGCGCCACCGCCGAGGAGGCGTACCGCCGCCACCTGGAGCTGGTCGAGCGGGCGCGCGCGTTCGTGGAATCGCGCTCGCGCGGGCCGGTGTTCGTGGCGGAGGCGCGGCTGCGGCTGGACGCCGAGGCCCGACGGCGCGCGGCGGCCGCGCTGGCACCGGTGATCCGCGGGGCGCTCTCCCACGAGCAGCGCGTGGTGGCGGCGTACACCGACGCCCCGGAGGTGCTGGAGTTCGTGGGCTCGCCGCGCGCACAGGAGGCCTCGGGGGCCGGCGCGGCCACGCCGGACCACATCCTCACCACCAAGCGCCTCCCGCTCTGGGTGGAAGTGGACGACCCGGCGGATGCGGACGCGCTCGCCCGTGCCTTCACCGGGGCGCTGGAGCGCTGGCGGGCCGACTACCTGGCGTACGTGGAGCGCTGGCGCACCGACGAGCCGGTGCTGGAGGCGGCGCCGCGCGTGGTGCTGGTGCCGGGCGTGGGGATGTGGACGGCCGGGCGCACGCCCCGCCTCGCCGCGCTGGCGCGCGACATCTACCTGCACACCCTCGGCATCATGGCGGGTGCCGAGGCACTGGGCGGCTACCGCTCGCTCCCCGAGGCCGAGGCCTTCCGCGCCGAATACTGGCCGCTGGAGCTGTACAAGCTCACCCTGGCCCCGCCCGAGCGCGAGCTGGCTGGGCGCGTGGCGCTGGTGACGGGCGCCGCGCACGGCATCGGCCGGGCGGTGGCGCTGCGGCTGGCCGCCGCGGGGGCGCAGGTGGTGGCGACCGACGTGGACGGCCCGGGCGCCGAGGCCGTCGCCGCCGCCGTCGCGGAGAAGGAGGGCGCGGGTGCGGCGCTGGCGTGCGCGCTGGACGTGACGCGCGAGCGCGAGGTGGAGGCGGCGCTGGAGCGCGCCTCCCTGGCCTACGGCGGGGTGGACGTGGTGATCTCCAACGCGGGCGTGGCCCACTGCGCGCCGATCGAGGCGCTGGAGCTGGGGGACTGGGAGCGGAGCCTGGCGGTCAACGCCACCGGCCACTTCCTGGTGGCGCGGGCGGCGCTGCGGCACTTCCGGCGGCAGGGCGCCGGCGGGAGCCTGGTGTTC
>DASUNK010000384.1:0-9507 GCA_036277195.1 Longimicrobiaceae bacterium
CGAAGTGCGACGACACCCATTCTCGGATTTTCGCACTTCGCACTTCGCACTTAGCACTTCGCACTCATGAAAGCGGCACCCGCTCGTCGCGCAGCAGCATCATCCGGATCTTCCACGCACCGGCTTCAAGCTCGAAGGCGGCCACGTAGGTGCCCGTGCGCCCCGGGCCCGGCCGCCCCTCGGCCGTGGTCTCGTACCAGAAGCGGCCGGAGGCCATCGCCAGCCCGTCGCTCACGGCGAAGTCCACGATGCTGAACTGCAGCGCCCCCGCCCCCGGGAGCACCGTCGCGAACTCCTCGGCCAGCGCCGTGTGACCCTGCACCTTCTGGCGCTCCGGCAGCAGCAGCACCCCGTCTTCCGTGAACACCCGCGAGGCCGCGCGGGCATCCCGCCCGGCCCAGGCCTGCCGCCACTTCGTCATCGTCGCGCTCACCTCCTCGAACATCTCCGCCCGGAAGCGACGGAGGTGCGGGTTGGCGTCGGCCCGCCGGAAGCCGGGGAGCACCTGGGCATGGGCGGGCGCGGCGCAGGCCAGCAGCACGAGGAGCAGGAGGAGGCGGCGTACGGTGGCAGGCATCGTTTCTCGAAAAAACACGGGGTTCGGTCCGGGCAGGGGATGGCCTTGTACTGCGCCCCGCCGGGAGCGGTTCCATCTAGGAACGGATGCCGGCCGGACCGCGCGGGTTGGAAAACGAAGAGAGGCGCCCCGAGGAGGGCGCCTCTCCTGCATTTCACCGGGAACCCCGGCTCAGCTTCCGAGCGTGAGCAGCGAGCCGGGGCGGAGGACCGCCGCGCGCACGGCACCCTCCTCCGGCGGGGCGGCGGGCTCCGGGACGGCGCGCCCGCTCCCGATCATGCCGCCGTCGTGCGCCGTGACGGCCGGGCGCGGGATCCCGGCCGCGGGGCCGGACGGGGAGGGGAGAGGTTTCTCGTGCATCGGCAGGACTCGTTCAAGGGACCGCGCTGGAGTGCGCCCGGCGAATGTGCACTGCATGGACGACAGGGAGTATAGGGCCCCGCGCCCCCGCGCGCCAGTGTGAGGGCGTTAAAGGAGTGTAAGAAGCCGGCAGGGCCGCCTTCTGCCCCTCAGGAGGTGGCGGGTTTCGGCGGGAATCCGGACACTTCGCCTCCGCCGTTACCTCCGCGGGCGCCGCATCGTGACCGAGCGGTGACGCCCCGGAGTCCCTCCCGACGCCTTCGGCGGCCATCCTCAGGACACACCGTTGACCGTGTCTCAGACGAACCAGAGGAGAGATGCCGAGCCGATCCTTCCGGACCGCACCCGTGGCACTGCTGCTGGCGCTGCTCGCCCCCCTCGCCGCCGCGGCGCAGGCCACCGGCCGCGTCGAGGGGCGGGTGCTCGACGCCGCGTCTGGCGCGCCGCTGGCCGGCGCCCGCGTGCAGGTGCAGGGCGGCGTCCAGGGCGCCAACACCGACGCCGAGGGCCGCTTCGCCATCGCCCGCGTCCCGGCGGGGAGCCACGTCCTCGCCGCCACCCTGCTCGGGCGCGCCCCGCAGACGCGCAGCGTGGCCGTTCCGGGCGCCGGGGTGGCGCGGGTGGAGTTCCGCCTGGCCCCGCAGGCCGTCCAGCTCGGCGCCGTCACCGCGCGCGCCCCGCGCCAGCGCGGCGGGCTCAGCCAGGCGCTGGAGCAGCAGCGCACCGCGCTGGCCGTGGTGAGCAACCTCAGCGCCGAGCAGATCGCCCGCTCGCCGGACTCCGACGCCGCGCAGGCGGTGCAGCGCGTCTCCGGCGTCACCCTGCAGGACGGCCGCTACGTCTTCGTGCGCGGCCTGGGCGAGCGCTACTCCACCACCTCGCTCAACGGCGCCCGCATCCCCAGTCCCGAGCCGGACCGCCGGGTGGTGCCGCTCGACCTCTTCCCCGCCGCGGTGCTGGAGGGGATCACCGTCTCCAAGACCTTCACCCCGGACCAGCCGGGCGACTTCTCCGGCGCGCAGGTGAACCTGCGCACCCGCGACTTCCCCGCGCGTCCCACCCGCACCTTCACCTTCTCGGCGGGGCTCAACGACGCCGCCAGCTTCCGCAGCGTGGTGGCCGCCCCCACCGTGGGCCCCGAGTGGCTGGCCTTCGCCGGCGACGAGCGCGGCCTCCCCGCCGGGCTGGAGGGCGGCCAGCTCCCGCAGACCGACGCCGAGCAGGCCGGCGTGCTCCGCTCCTTCCGCAACGTCTGGAGCGCCGAGGAGGGCAGCGGGCGCCCGAACGTCTCGATGAGCGGGAGCCTGGGCGGCCAGGGCGAGGTCTTCGGGCGGCCGCTCGGCTACGTGGCCTCGCTCAGCTACGGCGCCAGCCAGGAGGTGCGGAAGGACGAGCGCCGCGCCCTGGCCGTCTCCGCCGGCCTCGAGGGCGGCACGCGGCCGCAGAACCTCTTCACCGGCACCACCGGGCGCCACTCCGTGCTCTGGGGCGGCATCGTGAACCTGAGCCTGCAGGCGGGGCAGGGGTCGCGCCTCTTCCTCAACAACACCTACGACCGCACGGCCGACAACGAGGCCATCCGCCTGCTCGGCTTCACCGAGGAGTTCGGCCGCGACGTGGACGTCACCCGGCTGGTCTACACCGAGCGGGCGCTCTTCGCCTCGCAGCTGGGGGGCGACCACATCTTCGGCGGGAGGCACCGGGTGGAGTGGGCGGCCACCGTCTCGGGGGTGGAGCGCAACGAGCCGGACCTCTCGGACCTGGTCTACGAGCGCATCACCACCGGCGCGGGCGAGGAGGTCTTCGCCTGGGGCGGGGGGACGCGCCAGGGCACCCGCGGCTTCAGCGACCTCGCCGAGACCTCGTACGCCGGCGAGGCCAGCTACACCCTGCGCTTCGGGGATGACGTCGACGCCGCCACCCTCAAGCTGGGCGGCCTGGGCCGCACCACCCGGCGCGACGCCTCGCTCCGCCTGTACGACATCCTCAACCGCACCCTGAGCGACGCGGAGCGCGCCCAGCCGGCCGAGGAGCTCTTCGCCGGCGCCTTCGACCCGGGCGACCTGCGGGTGCGGCTGGAGCCCAACGTCAACGGCGGCGCCTACACCGCCGACGAGGACCTGGGCGCCGGCTACGCCATGGTCGACCTCCCGCTCCGCTCCCGGCTGCGGCTGGTGGCGGGCGCCCGCGTGGAGGGACACCGCCTGCAGGTGATCGCCCAGGACGTGAGCGGCCGCCCCGCCTTCGCCGGGCTGCGCAACCTGGACGTGCTCCCCGCGCTGGCGCTCAACTGGCAGCCCACCGACTGGCAGCAGGTGCGCCTCTCGGCCACGCAGACCCTCTCGCGCCCCGAGTACCGCGAGCTGGCGCCGATCACCTGGCCCGACCCGTACGGCGGGCAGATCTTCTTCGGCAACCCCACCCTCAAGCGCGCGCGGGTGCAGAACTTCGACCTGCGCTGGGAGCTCTATCCCACCCCCACCGAGTTCCTGGGCGTGGCCCTCTTCGCCAAGCGCTTCGACGACCCGATCGAGCGCATCCTGGTGCTCTCCACCGGCACCAACCGGGTGAGCTTCGTCAACACCGAGAGCGCGCTCAACTACGGGGTGGAGCTGGAGGCGCGGAAGGGGCTCGGCTTCCTGGCCGGCGCGCTGGACCCGGTCGTCTTCTTCGCCAACGCCACCTTCGTGCGCAGCGACATCACCATCGGCAACCGCGACGTGGTGGGCGTCACCAACAACGAGCGGCCGATGACGGGGCAGGCGCCGTACGTGGTGAACCTGGGACTCACGTACACGTCCGACGCGGGGCGCCGCTCGGCCACGCTCCTCTACAACCTGGTGGGCGAGCGCATCTGGGAGGTGGGGACGGCGGGGCTCCCCGACGCGTACGAGCAGCCGCGGCACGTGCTGGACCTGTCGCTGAGCTGGCCGCTGTTGCGCGCGGCGGCGCTGAAGCTCGACGCCGAGAACCTGCTGGACGCGCCCTACGAGCTGACGCAGGGCGAGGTGGTGCGCCACCGCTACACCACGGGCCGCACCTTCTCGCTCGGCGTGCAGGTGCGCCGGTGAACCTCCATCGAACCCGGGAAAGGATGATGAACGTGACGCTCCGCCCGCTCTCCCGCTGCGCCCTGCTGGCCCTGGCGCTCGCCGCGCTCCCCGCGTGCGAGGCCGTCATCACCGGCTGCGCGGGGAACCCCACGGCGCCCGGCTGCGAAGGGGTGGCCGGCCAGGGGGAGCTGACGGGCACCCTCGGCACCAGCCGCACCCTCCGCCCCGAGACCACCTACGTGCTCAAGGGCTACGTGAAGGTGGCCGCCGGGGCCACGCTCACCATCCTCCCCGGCACCCGCATCGTGGGCGACTCGCTCACCCCGGGCTCGGCGCTCTTCGTGCTGCGCGGCGCCCGGCTGGTGGCCGAGGGCACCGCCGACGCGCCGATCGTCTTCACCTCGCAGCGCGCGCCCGGCGCCCGCCGGCCGGGCGACTGGGGAGGCATCGTCCTCATCGGGCGCGGGATCATCAACCGCACCGCGCAGACCATCCTCACCGAGGGACCGCAGGACGCCTCGCAGAACTACGCCGGCGGCACCGACAACGGCGACGACAGCGGCCGGCTGCGCTACGTGCGCGTGGAGTACGCCGGCTACGACGTCACCGGCACCGGGCAGGAGCTGAACTCGCTCTCCATGTACGCGGTGGGGCGGGGAACGCAGCTGGAGAACGTGCAGTCGCTGGCGGGGCTCGACGACTCGTTCGAGTGGTGGGGCGGCGCGGTGGACGGCAAGTACCTCCTCTCGGTGGAGGCGGGCGACGACCACTTCGACTGGACGGAGGGATACCAGGGGCGCAACCAGTTCCTGATCGCCTTCCAGAACCAGCAGCTGCAGCCGCGACCGGGGACGGGGAGCAACTCCAGCGACCCGCGCGGCTTCGAGGGCGACGGCTGCGACCCGGCCCCCGGCTCGGGGTGCACGCTGGCCGCGGACACGGGGAGCACGCCGCTCTCCAACCCCACCTTCGGCAACTTCACGCTGGTGGGATTCCGGCAGATCCCGCCCACGGAGGGGAACGGGATGGTGCTGCGGCGCGGCACCGCCGGCGGCTTCTACAACGGCGTGGTGGTGCGCTGGAAGGGGACGGGGCTGAACGTCCGCGACGCCTTCACCAACCGGAACCGCATCGCCGGGCGGCTGGAGGTGAAGTGCATGGTGTTCGGCGACAACGGGAAGAACTACGACGACGAGACTTCCACCAGCTTCGGCAAGAAGTCGTTCTTCGCCGCCGACGGCCACCGCGAGGCCGACGGGGCCGCCGCCGGACTCTTCGCCAGCCTCGATCCCACCAGCCCGGACTTCACCCCGGCGGCGGGGTCGCTGCTGGCCACGGGCGGCTGCAACGTGCCGAACGCCCGCCTCACCGGCTACCTCTACGGCTGGGCCACCACGACCTACGTGGGCGCGACCAATCCGAACGGCGTCAACCAGTGGTGGCTGGGCTGGACCAGCTACGCCACGAGCTGAGCATGGCGCGTATCATGGCGGCGGCGCTGCTGCTGGCCGCCGCCTGCGGCGACGGGGGGGTACGCGCCTCCGTCGCCGCGGAGCCGGCCGCGCCGGTGGACACGGTGCGCGCGATGGACGAAGAGCTGCGCCGCTTCACCCGCGGCCTCGCCGAACCGGCCGCGCTGGACGGCGGGGAGGCGTCGCTGGAGGCGCTGGCGCGGCGCTTCGTGGCCGCCGTCGCCGCGCGCGACACGCAGGCGCTGCGGCGCATGCACCTGGACCGCGCCGAGTTCGCCTTCCTCTACTATCCCTCCGCGCCCGTCTCCCGCCCACCCTACGAGCTGCCGCCGGGGCTGCTCTGGTTCCAGGTCGAGGGGATCACCAACCAGGGGATCACCCGCCTCCTGCGCGAGCTGGGCGGCCGCGCACTACGCTTTGCTGCCCTGTCCTGTGCGGCCCCGCCGGAGCGGCAGGGGCCGAACCTCGTCCACGCCGGGTGCCGGGTGGAGTACGCGGACGCCGGCGGCGAGCGCCGCGCGGAGAAGCTCTTCGGCAACGTGCTGGAGCGCGGCGGCCGCTTCAAGTTCATCTCCTACGCCAACGACTACGACTGACCCGGCGCGGCCTTGACGTGGCGGGAAACGGAGTTAGCATGGGTAACGCCCGTTTCCTTCCGCCCGAGCCCCGCCCCGCATGCCCGGCTCGACCCTGTCCCGCGCCGCATCCCTTGCCCTGCCGCTGCTGGCCCTGTGCCTGGCAGCCGATGCCGCGCGCGCCCAGGACGGGCCCCGGCTGCGGCGCGGGGCGTTCGACGTCAGCGTGGCCGCCGGGGCCGCCCACACCACCGACTGGTACGAGGCGGACGCGCGCGACGGCTCGCCGGGGACGGGGCCGGCGCTCGCCCTCGGCGTCCGCTACTGGATTCTCCCGCAGGTCGGCGTGCGGCTGGGCGTGGGCTACTTCGGCGGGAAGCTGGAGACGCCGGGGCAGGAGCACACCGTCCACAACGTGCACTACGAGGCCGCCCTGGCCTGGCGCCCGCTGGCCGGGTCCGACGTCCCCGACCCGCTCCGCTCGGCGTACGTGACCGTGGGCGGCGGCGCGGTGACCACCTCGGTGTCCGACGCCGGCGAGTCCGAGTGCACCGCCGGCCAGCTTCCCCAGAACGCCGTCTGCATCCCCGAGAGCAGCACCGAGGCCGTGCTGCTCGCCGGCGCCGGGCTCGACCTCGCGCGCTTCGGGCGGGCTGCGCTCTTCGCCGAGGTCTCGGTGCGGCGCTACGCCTCGCCCGCGCGGGTGATCGTGTCTCCCCTCGACGGCCAGCCGACGCTGGACTCGCCCCCGCCGCCGGCGCCGGACCTCTTCTTCCCCGCGGCGGCCGCGGCGGACCGCACCGCCAACACCCTGAGCGGGGTGCTCGGCGTGCGCGTGGACGTGGGCGGCGCCGAGGCCCCGGCGGAGGGCGGGGGACTTCCGCGGTCCGGCACGCTGCGGGTGCTCTCGCGCACGGCGGCCGAGGTGTACCTGGTGCCCGCGCTGGCCGCCGCGCGCGACCCCGCCATCCTCTGCCGGCTGCGGCCGGACGGCACCAGCAGCTACTTCCTGGGATACGCGGACGCCAACGTCGAGATCACCCGCTCGCGCGAGCCGCAGGCGTACATCCTGGTGGTGCGCAGCGGCGACCGCGAGCGGCGCACCCGCGTCGAGGTGGGGCGGGGGACGACGGTGACGGAGTCGGTGGACCTGGCGCAGAACTCCACGCCGGTGTGCCGCCAGTGATGATGGAAGCGAGGGGTACCCGCATGCGCAGGACCGGCAGGATCGGCAGGATCGAGGGACGCGCCCCGGGGCGCGTCCGCGGGCTGGAGCAGATTTTCCTGGGGCTGGGCGGCGCCTTCGCCGCCGTCCCGGGGATCTCGGCGCTGGTGGCCGAGAGCTGGTGGCCGCCCGAGGGGGAGGTGTTCCGCGTCGCTCCCACGGTGGTGGGCGCCGGCGTGCTCGCGCTCATGCTCCTCTTCCGCGAGCCGATCGCCCGCGTCCCGCTGCAGAGCGTGGTGCGCGGCTCCGCCATCGCCGGCGTGCTGGGGCTGGGGCTGATGCTGGCGTACTCCGCCACCCTGCGCCGCGCCGTGGTGGAGTACCCGTTCGGCGGGGTGGACGAGCGCACGGTGGTCCCGTTCGCGCCCGCCTCGTGGATCTCCGCGGACCTGATGGAGGCCGTGCGCCGCTCCGAGCACCCCTCGGGCGCGCTTGCGCCGGACGCGCGCCCCGGCGACGTCACCCGCGAGCACCTGCGCGAGACCTTCGCCGCCTGGGGCCCCGCCGCCATCGAGCCGATGGTCCCCGGCGGGTGGCGGAACGCCACGGTGGCGATCCTGCTCGGGCTCTACTCGCTCTGCATCGGGATGATCGTGTTCGCCTTCGGGCTGGTGGGGATCCGCCTGCAGGCGGAGGGCACCCGCCTGGGCGTCTTCGCCCGCGCCGCCGAGCTGGAGGAAGAGGAATGAAGGAGATCTACGACGTCGTGGTGATCGGCTCCGGCTTCGGCGGCGCCATCACGGCCGCGCGGCTCTCGCAGGCCGGGCGCTCGGTGTGCGTGCTGGAGCGCGGCAAGCGGTGGCAGCGCTCCGACTTCCCGCGCACCACGCCCGAGCTGGGGCGCTCCTTCTGGAACCCGCGCGACCTGGGGCTGCTGGACGTGCGCGCCTTCCGCCGGGTGGACGTCATCCAGGCCAGCGGCGTGGGCGGCGGCTCGCTGGTGTACCTCAACGTCAACTGGCGCCCGCGCAAGGAGGTGTTCGAGGACCCGCGCTGGCCGAAGGGGATCACCCGCGAGACGCTGGAGCCGTACTACGACCTCTCGCGCGAAGTGCTGGAGGCCAAGCCGCTGGAGCCCACCGCCGGCTTCCCACGCCCGCCGCGCACCGAGGCCTTCTTCGACGCGGTGCAGCAGACGGGGCGCGAACCCACGCTGGTGAACCTCGCCGTGTACACCGGGCCGCCGCGGCAGAACCCGTACGGCGGCGCCGAGCAGGAGGGGTGCATCTACTGCGGCAACTGCATGCTCGGCTGCCGGGTGCACGCCAAGAACACGCTGGACCTCAACTACCTGGCCGTGGCCGAGCGCAACGGCGCCGAGGTCTTCCCCCTGCACCAGGTGGAGCGCATCGAGCCGGTGGACGACGGCGCGGGGGGCTACCGGGTGCACTTCCGCCGTCTCTCGCCCGAAGCGTCGGAGCCGGGGTCGGTGGTGGGGCGCAGGCTGGTGGTGGCGGCGGGGACGATGGGGACCAACGAGCTGCTGCTGAACGCGCGCGACGTGCACCGCACGCTGCCGAAGCTGAGCGCGGCGCTGGGGAAGGGCTTCTCCATCAACGGCGACTTCCTCTTCAACGGCACCACGCACGCGGACCGGGAGATCAACCCCGCCTTCGGCCCCGCCATCACCGCGGGGGTGGAGGTGGGCACCGGCGGCGACGGCGTCTTCGTGAGCGACATCACCTATCCCGATCCCTACCTCTGGTTCGTGCAGGGGAGCCTCTTCCCGCTGGCGCGCCTCCGCAACTCGCTGGCGGCGGCGGCGGCGTACCTGGGCCGCACCTTCGGGCTGACCAAGCCGTGGACCTACACGAAGGAGCTGGACCGCTTCTTCGACGGCAACTTCTCGCCGCGCTGGCTGGGATACCTGGGGATGGGGACCGACGCCTCCAACGGCACGCTGCGCATCCGGCGCGGGGGGCTGGAGGTGGAGTGGAGCTTCCGGCAGAGCATGCGGATGTACCGCAAGATGTGGAAGGTGCTGCGCGAATTCAGCCGGGCGCTGAACGGGCGCTACCGCACCAGCCTCACCTGGTACTGGCCGCTGCGGAAGCTGCTGACGGCGCACCCCCTGGGCGGGTGCGCGCTCTCGGACTCGCCGGAGCAGGGGGTGGCGAACGAGTGGGGCGAGGTGTGGAACTACCCGAACCTGTACGTGGCGTGCGGGTCGGTGGTGCCCACGGCGCTGGGGGTGGCGCCGTCGGGGACGATCGCGGCGCTGGCGGAGCGGATCGCGGAGCGCATG
>DASUNK010000385.1:0-3645 GCA_036277195.1 Longimicrobiaceae bacterium
CGGGCCGGTGCGGCCGCGCACCGCCTACGAGGACCTGCAGATGTTCAGCCAGGTCCTCAACCACATCCGGGTGAACCACCCGGACACGGTGGACACGCACGACCTGTTCATGGCCGCGGTGGAGGGGATGGTGCGCGCGGCCGACCCCCACTCCTACGTCCTCCGCGCGGCCCGGCTCTCGCCCGAGCGGCAGCGGGACCTGGAGGAGGGTCGCCTCCACCCGGTGCCGATCGAGTTCTCCTACTTCGGCGGCAGCCCCGTGGTGGCCAGCGTGGTCCCCGGCTCGGCGGCGTCGCGGCAGGACATCCTCCCCGGCGACCTGCTGGTGGCCATCGAGGGCGAGCCGGTGCGGGCCGAGAGCCCCTTCGAGCTGGCGATGACGCTGGCGGGGCCGCGGGGCTCGCGGGTGCGCCTCACCTTCGAGCGCGAGCGGCTGGACGGCTCCCTGGCGGAGCTGGTGCGCGAGGTGCGGCGCGAGCGCGAGAGCGAGGGGGCGACACCCGTCCCCGCCGCCTTCTACCTGGCGCCCGAGGTGGGGTACATCCGCATCACCACCTTCGCCCACCCGGACGCCGCCGAGGCGCTGCACGCCGCGCTGGAGGAGCTGGAGCGGGGGGCGATGCGCCGGCTGGTGCTGGACCTGCGCGACAACGGCGGCGGACGGGTGGACGAGGCGCAGCGCGTGGTCTCGGAGTTCCTCCCCGAGGGAGCGATGGTGTACAGCTCCGAGGGGCGCAAGCCCGAGGTGAACCAGGAGGTGAAGGTGCGCCGCTCGTTCTGGCACCGCCAGCGCACCTATCCGATCGTGCTGCTGGTGAACGCGGGGACGGCCAGCGCCTCGGAGCTGGTGGCGGGCGCGCTGCAGGACCACGACCGCGCGCTGGTGGTGGGGCGGCCCACCTTCGGCAAGTCGCTGCTGATGCAGGGCTTTCCCCTGTCCGACGGGTCGGTGATCGTGCTGGTGATCGGGCACGTGAAGACGCCGTGCGGCCGGGTGGTGCAGCGGCAGTACCGGGGCGTGAGCACGCGCGACTACTACCGCCTGGCGCGCGCCGCGCGCGACACGGTGGGCCGTCCCTCGTGCCGGACGGCGGCGGGGCGCACCGTGTTCGGCGGGGGCGGCATCTACCCGGACGTGGTGCTCCCCGAGCCGGAGCCGGCGCCGCTCTGGCTGGCGCGCCTGCGCGAGGACGACGTGCCCACGCGGTGGATCGCCGCGTACCTGACGGCCAACCCCGGGGCCCTCACCACGCTGGAGGCGCTGGCGGCCGCCCCGGCGCTCTCGGCCGCAGCCCTGGCCGAGTTCCGGGTGTTCGCGGCGCGCGCGGGGCACGCGCTCCCCGCCGGCGCCGAGGTGGACGAACGGCTGCGCCGCATGCTGCTGCCGGAGCTGGCGGGGGTGAAGTGGGGGCCCGGGGGGTACTACCGCCTGGCCGCCGTGCTCGACCCGCAGGTGCAGGCCGCCGCCGCGGAGTTCGCCCGTGCGGGCGCCATCCTCACCCTTCCGCCCCCCTCGCCGTAGCCGTAGCCGGGGTGCGAGCGGGGCGGGCTCCGAGTTCGAGGCGGAGGAGCTCTTCGAGGCCCGCCTCGCCGCCGCCGGCGACTGCCGGTAGCCCCCGCTCCCCTTCCCCTCCCTTTCGCACGGCGGCGGCCCCTCGTTACCTTGCCGCCCGAATCCCGGAATCCCCCACTCCCCCGAGCGGAGCCGACCCGCCGTGCGCCATCCCGCCGCCACCCGGAGCCGCCCGTGAGCGCCGTGGGGCAGAACGTGCCGCGCAAGGACGGCATGGCCAAGACCACCGGCGCCGCGCAGTACGTGGACGACCTGGTCTTCCCCGGGATGCTGCACGCCCGCACCGTCCGCTCCACCATCCCCTGCGGCCGCATCCGCTCCGTCCGGCTGGACTTCGACCCCGCCGGCTTCACCGTGGCCGACTGGCGCGACATCCCCGGCCGCAACGTGGTGGCCCTCATCGAGGACGACCAGCCGCTCCTGGCCGAGCGCGAGGTGCGCCACCTGGCCGAGCCGATCCTCCTCCTGGCCCACGCGGACCCCGACCGCCTGCTGGAAGCGCGGGTGGAGGTGGAGTACGATCCCCTCCCCCCGCTCTACGACCCCGAACAGTCGGACGTGGTGTTCAAGGAGCTGCGCATCCGCAAGGGTGACGCGCGGCGTGCGCTGGAAGAGGCGCCGATCGTGGTGGAGGGCACCTACCGCACCGGGCACCAGGAGCACGTCTACATCGAGACCAACGGGGTGATCGCCGTCCCCGAGGCGGGCGGCGTCACCGTGCACGGCTCCATGCAGTGCCCCTACTACGTGCACAAGGCGCTGGTGAAGCTGCTGGAGCTCCCGGAGCACCTCGTGCGCGTGGTGCAGTCCGAGACGGGCGGCGGCTTCGGGGGCAAGGAGGAGTATCCCAACGTCATCGCCGGGCACGCGGCGCTGCTGGCGCTCAAGAGCGGGCGCCCGGTGAAGCTGGTGTACGACCGGGTGGAGGACATGCTCGCCACCACCAAGCGCCACCCCTCCATCATCCGCCACCGCACCGGCGTGGCGCCCGACGGCCGGCTGCTGGCGATGGAGATCGACGTGCTGATGGACGGCGGGGCCTACTGCACGCTGAGCCCGGTGGTGCTCTCGCGCGGGGCCATCCATGCCGGCGGGCCGTACCGCTGCGAGCACGTGCACATCCACGGGCGCGCGGTGATGACCCACACCCCGCCCAACGGCGCCTTCCGCGGCTTCGGCGCGCCGCAGACGCAGTTCGCCGTCGAGGTGCACCTGGAGCGCATCGCCGAGCGGCTGGGGATGGACCCGGTGCGGCTGCGGGAGCTGAACGCCCTGCGCCCCGGCGACGACAGCGCCACCGGGCAGCGGATGGGCGAGGACTGCTCGGCGCTGGAGGTGCTGGAGGAGGCGGTGCGCCGCTCCGACTTCGCCCGCAAGCGCGAGGCGTACCGGGGGACGGGGCGGGGGATCGGCCTCTCGCTCTTCTTCCACGGCTCCGGCTTCACCGGGAGCGGCGAGGTGCACCTCAAGTCGAAGGCGGCGGTGGCAACCAGCGAGGGGGGCGCCCGCGTGCTGGTGGCCAGCACCGAGATCGGCCAGGGGACGCGCACCATGCACGCGCAGATCGTGGCCGACGCGCTCGGCATCCCCTTCGACGAGGTGGAGCACGCGCAGCCGGACACCGCCGCCGTCCCCGACAGTGGGCCCACGGTGGCCTCGCGCACCTGCATGGTGGTGGGCGGCATCCTCAAGCGCGCCGCGGAGGAGCTGAAGGAGCGGCTGGGGGGGATGCACCCCGCCGAGCACTTCCGCCGCCACGGGCCCACCGTGGTCACCCACCAGTACGAGAAGCCGCACGACGTGACCTGGGACGACACCGAGTACCGCGGCGACGCCTACGCCACCTACGGCTGGGGGTGCGACGTGGTGGAGGTGGAGCTGGACCCGGTGACCTACGAGGCGCGGCCGCTGCGCCTGACCACGGTGCAGGACGTGGGGAAGGCCATCCACCCCGCGCTGGTGGTGGGGCAGATCGAGGGCGGCACGGCGCAGGGGATCGGCTGGGCGCTCAACGAGCGGGTGGTGATGCAGGAGGGTGGGATGGCGAACGCGCAGCTCACCAACTACACCAT
>DASUNK010000386.1:0-5999 GCA_036277195.1 Longimicrobiaceae bacterium
GGCACGAATTCGTAGTTCTCCCTCCTCCAGGGTTTTTGGGGGGAGGGGTCGGAGGAGGGGCCCATCTCGCCGCGAAAAAAATCCCGGCCCTCTCGCGGGAGAGGGCCGGGATTCGCGTTCAGCGGGACGTGGGCTCCGTCAGCCTTCCCAGGGGAGGCCCGGCTTGCCGAAGTGTCCGTAGTTGGTGGTGCCGCGGTAGATCGGACGCAGCAGGTCGAGCTGCTCGATGATGGCGCCCGGACGGAAGTCGAAGCCGCGCACGCAGTCGGCGGCGGCGTGCGGATCGCCCGTGCCGAAGGTCTCCACCTTCACCGACACCGGCTGCGCCACCCCGATGGCGTACGCCACCTGCACCTCGGCGCGGCGCGCCAGCCCCGCCTTCACCACCTGCCGCGCCACGTGGCGGCAGAAGTAGGCGCCGCTGCGGTCCACCTTCGAGGGGTCCTTGCCGCTGAAGGCGCCGCCGCCGTGGCGCCCCATCCCCCCGTAGCTGTCCACGATGATCTTCCGCCCGGTCACCCCCGCGTCGGCCGAGGGGCCGCCCTGCACGAAGCTCCCGGTGGGGTTCACCAGCACCTTGATGTCGTCGTGGAACCACCCCTCCAGCACCTCGGGCACCAGCGTGCGCGCCACGAAGGCGCGGATGGCGTCGCGGTCCACGCCCGGCGCGTGCTGGGTGGAGACCAGCACGTCCGTCACCGCCGCGGGGCGGCCGTCCTCGTAGCGCACCGACACCTGCGTCTTGGCGTCGGGGCGCAGCCAGTCCACCGTGCCGCGGCGGCGGTGCACCGCCAGGGCGTGCGCCAGCCGGTGCGCCAGCAGGATCGGGAGGGGCATCAGCTCGGGGGTCTCGTCGGTCGCGTAGCCGAACATGATCCCCTGGTCGCCCGCGCCCTGCTCGCCGGAGAGGCTGGTGTTCGCGTCCACCCCCTGCGCGATCTCGCCCGACTGCGCGGTGAGGAAGGCGTGGATCTCCAGGTTGTCCGGGCGAAAGGGCTGCTCCGGGTCGGTGTAGCCGATCTCCTCCACCACCCGGCGCACCACCGCCGCGTAGTCCACCGCGGCGGCGGAGGTGATCTCGCCCGCCAGCACCACGCGGTTGTCCTTGCAGAGCACCTCGCACGCCACGCGGCTGCGCGCGTCGCCGGCGAGGTGTTCGTCGAGGATGGTGTCGGCGATGGTGTCGCACACCTTGTCGGGGTGCCCCTCGGAGACGGACTCGGAGGTGAAGGTGTACGCCACCGTGGCCGGCGCGCGCGCGGGGTCGAGGACGGTGCTCATGCGCTTCTCCCTGGGGTGGTTCCATCCCCGGCCGGGGAGGCCGGGGGCGTGAAAAAGGGCCCGCCGTTCGGGGCTGGCGGGCCCGGACGTGCGAAGGGGTCCCACGGCGGCGACCGCCCGGGACCCCTCCCGGCGGTTTAGCACATTTGTAACGCGGAGCAATCGCCAGAACTCGCCGCGGCGCCCCGTGGAGCGCGCGGCGAAGATAGCGGAGCGCGCGCGCGGGCGCAAGTGCTCACCGTAAGCGGGTCATCACCGCCTTGGCCGCGCGCATCACGAAGGAGCGGGGCCCCAGCCGCCCCGCGACCGCCCCCAGCCGGTTGGCGAGCCCGGGGACGACGCTGCCGCCGCCCCGCTCCAGCGCCCGCAGCGCGGCCTCCACCACCTGCTCCGGCGAGCGGATCCCCAGCGTCTTCCCGCTGACGCGGGTGCCCGCCACGCCCTGGAACTCGGTAGCCACGGCGCCGGGGCTGAGGGTGACCACCCGCACTCCCGAGCCGCGGCACTCGTCCGCCAGCGCCTCGGAGAGTGCCACCAGGAACGCCTTGCTCGCCGCGTAGGCGGCCAGCAGCGGGATCGGCTGGTAGCCGGCGATGGAGGCCACGTTGACGATGCCCCCCGCCCCGCGCGGGCGCAGGTGGCGCAGCGCCAGGTGCGCCAGCTCCAGCGGGGCGATGCAGTTCACCCGCACCATCTCGGCCTGCCGCTCCAGCGGGAGCTCGTCGAAGCGCCCCTTCAGCCCGAAGCCGGCGTTGTTCACCAGCAGGTGCAGGCCGCGACCCTCCGCCGCCGCCTCGGCCCAGAGCACGCCCGCCGCGCCGGGCTTCCCCAGGTCCGCGGGGAGGGCGATCGCCTCCACCCCGTGCGCCCGCTCCAGCTCGGCCGCCAGGGCGCGCAGCCGGTCCGCGCGGCGCGCGGCCAGCACCACGCTCATCCCCCGGCGCGCCAGCGCGCGCGCGAACGCCGCGCCGATCCCCGCCGAAGCGCCCGTCACCAGCGCCCACCGCCCGCGGTATTCCCACGCGTCCATCCGTCTTCGCTTCCCCTGGAGTCACGGGCCATCCCCGAGAGCAGCACCACGGGGTTTTGACCCAGTCAAAACCCCTCGCCCACTTGTGGGAGAGGGGCTCCGCGAGCTTGCGAGCGGGGGGTGAGGGCCCTCGCCGGAGCGCGCTGTCGTCCTACGCCGGCGCGGCCTCCACGATCATCACGAACCCCATGGCCCCCGCGGCGCAGACGCTGATCATCCCGAACTGCCCGCCGCGGCGGCGCAGCTCGTTGAGCAGGGTGAGGGTGACGCGTCCGCCCGTGGCGCCGAACGGGTGCCCGATGGCGATGGAGCCGCCCATCACGTTGATGCGGTCCTCGTCCGGGATGCCGATGGCCTTCGGCCGCCCCAGCCGCTCCTGGGCGATCTTGTCCGAGTCGAACCACTGCAGGTTGGAGAGCACCTGCGCCGCGAACGCCTCGTGGATCTCCAGCAGGTCGATGTCGCGCATGGTGAGCCCGGCGCGCTCCAGCGCCACCGGCGCCGCGTAGACCGGCCCCTGCAGCAGCTGGTCGTCGGGGGCCAGCGCGGCGTAGGCGTAGGAGCGGATGAAGCCGAGCGGCTTGTAGCCCAGCGCCTGCGCCTTCTCCTCGCTCATCAGCAGCACCGCCGAGGCGCCGTCGGTGAGCGGCGAGGCGTTCCCGGCGGTGATGGTGCCGTAGCGCCGGTCGAACACCGGCTTGAGCTCCGCCAGCTTCTCCAGCGAGGTGTCGGCGCGGATGCCGTTGTCCGCCGCCACCACCTTCGCGTAGTCGGGGGGGACGAAGGTGGGCACGATCTCGCGGGTGAGGCGCCCGTCGGCGGTGCCCGCGGCGGCCAGCCGGTGCGAGCGGTACGCCCAGCGGTCCTGCTCCTCGCGCGAGATGCCGTTCTCCTGCGCCATCTTCTCGGCGCTCTCGCCCATGGTGAGCCCGGTGGTGGGCTCGGCGATGGCGGGGACCACCGGTCCCAGGTGCTTGGGGCGGATGGCGGAGAAGGCGCGGATGCGGTCGCGCAGGGAGCGGGCCTTGGAGGCGCGCACCAGCGCGTTGCGCATCTCGGGGGAGAAGAGGATCGGGATGTCGGTGAGCGACTCGGCGCCGCCGGCCACGGCCACGTCCGCCATCCCCAGCGCGATGTGCTCCGCAGCCGAGGTGATGGCCTGGTTGGCCGAGGCGCACGCCCGCCCCACCGTGAACGAGGGCACCCGCGGCGGGATCCCGGAGCCCAGCGTGACCTCGCGGGCGATGTTGGGCTCCTTCACCGACTGGATGACGGTGCCGTAGACCACGTGGTCGATCTCCTCCACGTCCAGCTCGGTGCGCGAGACGAGCTCGCGCACGGCGATCTTGCCGAGCTGCACGGAGGTCATGTCCTTGAAGTCCGTGCCGGACCTGGCGAACGGGGTGCGGCAGCCGTCGATGATCGCCACCCTGCGCCCGTTTCCGTTTCCGTTCATCGGCTTCCTCGTTCGGTTCGTGCGAGATTGCGGGAGAGCGCCGGAACCTGCGGGTGAACCAGGCTCATAACAAGCCCCGCCGGATGCTCAGCGCACGCCCCACTCCCAGATCCCGTACGCCACCTTCCGCTCCAGCGGGTGCCCGCTGGCCTTGAGCGCCACCGCGATCTGCCCGCGGTGGTGGCTCTCGTGGGAGATGAGATAGCCCAGGAACGCGGTGGCGTGCGGCTTGAACCCCTTCACCTTCCCCGTCCCGGCGGCGCGGGCCAGCAGCGCCTCGATCGCCGCTCCCGACGCCTCCAGCGCCCGGCGCAGCTCCGCGTGGCCGGCGGGCGCGCCCTTCTCGATCTTCTCCAGCCCCTCCAGCAGCTCCGGCGCGGCCGCGTTCAGCCACATGATGCGCACGTTGTGCAGGTGCGCGAACGCCTCGGCCACGCTCCGCCCCTTCGAGGGCGCCACGTCGGCCAGCGCCTCGGGCGCCACCGCGTCCAGGAGGTAGAGGTTGATGCGGTTGTGGATGCGCCAGGTGTCCACCAGCGCTTCGGCTGCGCCGTCCATGGGCCGTATCGGGTGATGGGGGGAGATGCAAGGACCCGTGTACACTCTACCACGGCGCCCGCCCCGCGCAAGCCGCACTCTCGCACTTTCGCACTTTCGCACTTTCGCACTTCGACACGGCGCGTTAGACTCCCTTGACGCTCATGACGCAGCGCGTTATGATGCTGCCGTGGGGCCCACGCGGCGAGGAGGTGCCATGGCCAGGGTGATCAAGCGGTACGGGAACCGGAAGCTCTACGACGTGGAGGCCAGCGCCTACGTGTCGCTGGAGGAGATCGCCGCGCTCATCCGGAGCGGTGAGACGGTGGAGGTGGTGGACAACGTGACGGGCGAGGACATCACCGCGCAGACCCTCACCCAGATCGTGTTGGAGGAAGGGAAGCGCGGCCGGAGCATCCTCCCCACCGAGCTGCTGCACGAGCTGCTGCGGCGCGGCGGCCGGGCCATCGACGCCCGCGTGGGGCAGATCCGCAACGCCGCCGACGAGCTGGTGCAGGGGTCGCTGGGGCGCATCGGGCGCGTCCTGCAGGGGCCGCAGACGCAGGAGCTGCAGCAGCTGCGCGCGCAGCTGGCCGAGCTGGAGAGCACGCTCGCGCGCATCCTGGACGAGCAGGAGGGCCAGCGGAGCGAGAAAAGCAGCGGGACAGCCACCCATACACGGCGAGGGAGAGGGAAATGAGCACGAAGACCGGCAGCAGCGACATCTTCCGCCTGGGCGACCTGCCCCGGAACGTGACCCGCCGCGTGGCGAAGCTCCCGCGGGCGCTGGCCGACGGCGTCACCACCGCCGGGCGCGACGCCTGGCTGGCCGGGCTCGGGGCGCTGGCCACGGTGGAGAGCGAGAGCACCGCCCTCTACGACCGGCTGGTGAAGCAGGGCGAGACGCTGGTGGAGCGCGGCGAGGCGCTGGAGCAGCGCGGCAAGCGCCGCTTCGAGACACTGAAGGACGAGGTCGAGACGCGCCGCGAAGAGGTGGCGGAGAAGGTGGAGACCGCCGTCTACGACCCGATGGCCGAGGCGCTGCGGAAGCTGGGCATCCCCACCCGCGCCGAGGTGCGGCGGCTCTCGCGGCAGGTGGAGGGGCTGACCGAGCGGGTGAACCTGCTCATCGCCCGGCTGGAGCAGGCGCCGGTGGAGCGCGCCGCCTTCGCGGTGGTCTTGCGCGGCGACGAGGGATGGGCGGTGGAGCGCGCGGGCGCCGAGCGCGCCGTGAGCCTGCACGCCACCAAGGAAGAGGCGCTGGAGCGGGCACGGAGCCTGGCCGGCGAGCACCGACCGAGCACGCTGGTGGTGCACCGCCGCGACGGCACGGTCCAGGACACCATCGCGTACGACGCGTAAGCGGGAGAACGCCGCCCGCGGCAGCTTCCAGGGGTGCGGACGAGCGCGAGGAAGGTCTCGCGGGTCCGCACCCTTTTTCACGGTCGAGGTGTAACCGGTTCCATGCGCGAACACGACCACGCGAAGATCGGCCTCGCCCTGGCGGGCGGGGTGCTGGAGGGCGGCTTCTACGAGATCGGCGTGCTCTGCGCGCTGGAAGACGCCGTGGAGGGGCTGGACTTCACCCGCGCGGGCGTCTACGTGGGCGTCAGCTCCGGCGCGGTGATCACCTCGCTCCTCGCCAACGGCGTCCGCCCCCGCACCCTCTCCCGCGCCATCCTCTCGCGCGCCGAC
>DASUNK010000387.1:0-6401 GCA_036277195.1 Longimicrobiaceae bacterium
CTCGGCCCAGCGCGCCACCTGCTCGCAGGCGTCGGCCACCTCGGCCGCGCGGACGGCGGCGGGCGCGCCCAGCAGCCGGGCCAACGTCTCCAGGGCGGGGCGCAGCGCCTCGTCCGGCGCCGCGGACTCCAGCGCCGCCCGGCGCCGGGCCTCCGCTCCCGGGGCGAAGAGCGCGGCGCGCTCCTCCCTCCCCGCCGCCGACCAGAGCGTCACGTTGCGCAGCGACTGGAAGAGCAGCACGCCCGTATCACCCGGCACCTCCGCGAGCACCGCGGCGCCTTCCAGGAGGTCCGGCCCGGACGGCGGGAGCGCGAGGACGCGAAACGCGCGCGGAGGGGGCGCGGCGGTGGAGTCGAAGCTCGGCATGAGGGATTTCCCGGTAGGGGACGAAATGGACGGATCGCGCCAAGATAGTGCGCGCGTGCCGATCGTGCCAGAAGATGTTGTGACACCTGTCCACGGCGTACCCTTGCGTGATACGGCGCGGCACTTCCATCCCCGTTCCGTCTACCCGTGGGCGGACTATTCTCGCGCTAGAGCGCCGTTCGGGCCGTTATTGTGGTTCCACATCAAGCCGCGGCTTGCGTCTGCTACACCTTCTCGGTATCGTTCCGGGCACCCCGGGCGCTTCCCCGCGGGTCTCCCAGACACGGTTCAGCGATCCCGGCCGCGCCCCCTGGTGGGGGCATGGCTCATCTGGCGCCGCCGGGAGCACGGATGCGAGGGCGAGCATGAGCGCGGAGCTGCTGATGGACGGTCACGCCGCACCGACGGCCCCGGACGCGGGCGACCCGCGCGAGGCGCTGGCCGGGTGGGCGCGCGCCGTGCGCCCCTCCACCATCCAGGAGATGCTGGGGCTGATGGCCCGCCCGGGGATGATCTCCTTCGCCCTGGGCCTCCCCGCTCCCGAGCTCTTCCCCCGCGAGGAGTACGCGCGGGCGGCGGCGCGGCTGCTGGCGGGCGACGACGGGCCCCTGCAGTACCGCCCGCCCCACGCGCTGCTCCGGGAGCAGGTGGCGGAGCTGATGCGGGCGCGCGGGGTGCGCTGCGCGCCGGAGCAGGTGTTCCTCACCACGGGGGCGCAGCAGGGGCTGGCCCTCCTGGCCCGGCTCTTCCTGGAGCCGCGCGGCACGGTGATCTGCGAGCAGCTGGTGTACATGGGCTTCCAGCAGGTGATCGAGCCCTTCCAGCCCCGGGTGCTGCCGGTGGACACGGACCTAGAGACGGGGCTGGACGTGGACGCCGTGGAGCGCCACCTGGCCGGCGGGGCGCGTCCCGCCTTCATCTACTGCATCACCGACGGCCACAACCCCCTGGGGGTGAGCGTCAGCCCGGAGAAGCGCGAGCGGCTGGTGGCGCTGGCCGCCCGCTACCGGGTGCCGATCCTGGAGGACGACGCCTACGGGCTGCTGCACTACGGCCCCCCGCACCCCCCGCTGCGGGCGCTGGACGACCGCTGGGTGTTCTACGTGGGATCGTTCTCGAAGGTGATGGCGCCGGGCTTCCGGGTGGGATGGGTGGTGGCCCCCGAGGCGTTCGTCCCCGTGCTGGGGTGCGCCAAGGACGGGGCGGACATCGACACCTCCACCTTCTCGCAGCGGCTGGTGAGCGCCTACCTGGAGTCGGGGCACTTCCCGCAGCACCTGGCGCGGGTGCGCGAGGCGTACCGCGAGCGGCGCGACCTGATGCTGGATTGCCTGGCCCGCTGGTTCCCCGCGGGGACGCGCTGGAGCGTGCCGCGCCACGGGGCGCTGGTGTGGGTGGAGCTCCCGCCCGGATACGACGCGGGCGAGCTGCTGCGCGCCGCGCTGGAGCGCGAAGGGGTGGCCTTCGTCCCCGGCCGCGCCTTCGCGGTCGACGGCGGTGACGCGGGCACCCGCTGCCTGCGGCTCAACTTCTCCTTCCCCCCGCCCGACGTCATCGAGGAGGGGATGCGCCGCCTGGCCCGCGTGCTCTCGGAGTCTCCCGCATGAGCGGCTCCCCGTCCCCCGGGCTCATCCACACCCTCTTCGAGGCGCAGGCCGCGCGCACCCCCGACGCGCCGGCGCTCCGCCACGCCGGGCGCGTGCTCACCTATCGCGAGCTCGACGCGGAGGCCAACCGCATCGCCCACCACCTGCGTGCGCGCGGAGTGGACGCGGAGGTGCCGGTGGGGATCTTCCTGCGCCGCTCGCCCCGGCTGGTGGCCGCGCTGCTGGGCGTGCTGAAGGCCGGCGGCGCCTACGTGCCGCTCGACCCCGCCTATCCCGCCGCCCGCGTGGGCTTCATGCTGGCGGACACGGACGTGCCCGTGCTCCTCACCGAGTCGCTGCTGGTGGACCTGGTGCCCGAGGAGCACCTGGAGCGCGTCCTCCTGCTGGACGGCGAGGCGGACGCGATCGCCGCGCGCCCGGCGGAGAAGCCGGCGGAGCGCGCCCGCCCCGAGAGCCTGGCGTACGTCATCTACACCTCGGGCTCCACCGGCACACCCAAGGGGGTGCAGATCGAGCACCGCAGCACCGTGGCCATCCTCCACTGGCTGCGCGCGGCGGTGAGCGACGAGGAGCGGGGCGCGGCGCTGGGCTCCACTTCCATCTGCTTCGACGTCTCCATCGCCGAGATCTTCGGCACCCTCTGCTGGGGCGGCACCCTCCTCCTGGTGGAGAACGCCCTCTCCCTGGCGGGGGTGACCGAGGAGGTGCGGCTGGCCAGCATGGTGCCGAGCGCCGCCAGCGAGCTGCTGCGGCTGGGCGGGATGCCCCCCTCGGTGCGCACCCTCAACCTGGGCGGCGAGCCGGTGCCGGACGCGCTGGTGCGCCGCATCTTCGCGCTGGGGACGGTGGAGCGGGTGCTCAACCTCTACGGCCCCACCGAGGACACCACCTACTCCACCTGCAAGCTCCTCCGGCGCGCGGCGCCCGAGGCGGTCAACATCGGCCGCGCCGTCGGCGGCACCCGCGTGCACGTGCTCGACGCCGCGCTCCGCCCGGTGCCGCCGGGCGAGGTGGGGGAGATCTTCATGGCCGGCGCGGGGGTGGCCCGCGGCTACGGCGGGCGCCCCGCGCTCACCGCCGAGCGCTTCCTCCCGGATCCCCTCTCCCCTCTCCCGGGCGCGCGGATGTACCGCACCGGCGACCTGGGGCGCGCCCTCCCGGACGGCGACCTGGAGTGCCTGGGGCGGATGGACCACCAGGTGAAGGTGCGCGGCTTCCGGGTGGAGCCGGGCGAGGTGGAGGCCGCGCTGGCGCTGCACCCGGCCGTGCGCGACGCGGTGGTGGCCGCCCGCGAGGACCGCCCCGGCGAGACGGAGCTGGCCGCCTACTTCACCCACGACGGCGAGGCGCCGTCCGTGGCGGAGCTGCGCGACTTCCTGCGGCAGCGGCTGCCGGACTACATGGTCCCCGCCGCCTTCGTGGCGCTGGAGCGGCTGCCGCGCACCCCCAACGGCAAGGTGGACCGGCTGGCCCTCCCCGCCCCCGACGAGGTGGGGCGCGGCGCGCGGGCGGAGACGTACGTCGCGCCGCGCACGCAGGAGGAGGAGCTGCTGGCCGCCCTCTGGGCCGAGGTGCTGGGGGTGGAGCGGGTGGGGGTGCGCGACGACTTCTTCGCGCTCGGCGGGCACTCGCTGCGGGCCACGCAGGTGGCGGCGCGGGTGCGCGAGGCGTTCGGGGTGGAGCTGCCGCTGGCCGGCGTCCTGGAGCTGCGCACGGTGGAGGGGCTGGCGCGCGTGGTGGCGGCGCTCGCCGCCGGCGGCGGCGGGGGGGCGGAGGCGCTCCGCATCACCCCCGTCTCCCGCGAGGGGCCGCTCCCGGTCTCGGCGCAGCAGGAGGCCGTCTGGTTCCTGCAGCAGCTCTCGCCGGGGATGCGCTCGTACCACTTCCAGGCGGCGGTGCGCATCCGCGGGGAGCTCGACGCTCCCGTGCTGGAGCGCGCCCTGGCCGAGGTGGTGCGCCGCCACGAGGTCTACCGCACCACCTTCCCCGCCGCCGCGGACGGCGTACCGGTGCAGGTGGTGCACGACCCCTGGCCGGTGGCGCTGGCGCCGCACGACCTGCGCGGCGCCCCCGAGGGCGAGCTGCGGCGGCGGATGGCCGAGGAGGTGGCCCGCCCCTTCCGCCTCGACGCGCTCCCGCTGGTGCGCTGGACCCTCTTCCGCCTGGCCGACGACGAGCACCTCCTCCTGCACGTGGAGCACCACCTGGTGCACGACGGCTGGAGCTTCGGCGTGCTGCTGCGCGAGCTGGTGGCCCTCTACTCCGCCTTCCTGCGCGGCGAGCCTTCGCCCCTCCCCGAGCTGCCGGTGCAGTTCGCGGACTTCGCCGCCTGGCAGCGGGCGTGGATGGACACCCCGGAGGCGGAGGCGCAGCTGGCGTACTGGCGGCGGAAGCTGGCCGGCGCGCCCCCGGTGCTGGAGCTCCCCGCGGACCGGCCGCGCCCCGCGGCCATGAGCTTCCGCGGCAGCTCGTTCCGGGTGCAGCTCTCGCCCGAGCTCTACCGCGCCGCCGAGGCGTTCGGCCGCCGCCGCGGGGTCACCCTGTACATGACGCTCTCGGCCGCCTTCCAGGCCCTCCTGCACCGCTACACCGGCGAGGAGGACTTCTGCGTGGGCGGCGGGGTGGCGGGGCGCCGGCTGCGCGAGACCGAGGAGATGATCGGGATGGTGGTGAACACCGTCCCGCTGCGGGCCGACCTCTCGGGCGCCCCCGATTTCGGCGCGCTGGTGGAGCGGGTGCGCGCCACCGCGCTGGAGGCGTACGCCCACCAGGACGTGCCGTTCAACGAGATCGTGGCCGCGGTGCACCCCGAGCGCTCGCGCGGGCACCTCCCCGTCTACCAGGTGGCCTTCTCCTTCCACCACGCCCCCTATCCCGAGCTGCGCCTCCCCGGCGCGGTGCTCGAGGTGGAGGAGGGGCTGGGGAACGAGTCCGCCAAGTTCGACCTGCAGGTGATCGTCATCCCCCGTGCCCACCAGACCACGGGCGACGACGGGGTGTGGATGATCTGGGAGTACGCGGCGGACCTCTTCGACGCCGCCACGGTGGAGCGGATGGTGGGGCACTTCGAGGCGCTGCTGGCGGGCGCCCTGGCCGAGCCGGAGCGGCGCGTGGCGGAGCTGCCGCTCCTCGCGCCGGGCGAGGAGTGGGAGCGGCTCCTCGCCTTCTCGGGCGCGCCCACCCCGTACCCGCGCGACGACACCCTCCACGCCCGCTTCGCGGCGCAGGCCGCGCGCACGCCGGACGCGCCGGCGGTGGAGAGCGCCGGCGGCGTGCTCACCTACCGGGAGCTGAACGAGCGCGCCAACCGCCTGGCGCGGCACCTGTGCGCGCTGGGGGTGGGGCCGGAAGGGCGGGTGGGGGTCTCGCTGGAGCGCTCGGCGGAGCTGGTGGTCGCCCAGCTGGCCGTGCTCAAGGCCGGCGCGGCGTACGTGCCGCTGGACCGCGACTACCCCGCCGAGCGGCTGCGGGAGATGATCCGCGCCGCGGAAGTCTCGGCCGTGGTGGTGGCCGGGGCCACCCCGGAGGCGCTGGCCGGCTTCGGCGGGCGGGTGGTGTCGCTGGAGGGCGACCGCGCGGCGATCGACGCCCACCCCGGCGGCGACCCGGCGGGCGTCTTCGCCGCGGCGGACTCGCCGGCGTACATCGTCTTCACCTCCGGCTCCACCGGCACGCCCAAGGGGAGCGTCATCCCGCACCGCGGGGTGGTGCGGCTGGCGTCCGGCGCGGACTTCCTGCAGCTGGGCCCGGACGACCGCGTGCCGCAGCTCTCCAACACCGCGTTCGACGCGGCGGCGTGGGAGGTCTGGGCCACCCTGCTGAACGGGGCGTGCCTGGTGATCGTGGGGCGCGAGGACGCCATCCACCCGCCCGCGCTGGCGGCGCGCATCCGCGAGCGCCGGCTCACCGCCGCCTTCCTCACCACCGCGCTCTTCAACCAGACGGCCGCCGAGGCGCCGGGCGCCTTCGCGCCGCTGCGCGCGCTCCTCACCGGGGGCGAGGCGGCGGACCCCCGGGCCTTCCGGGCGGTGCTGGGGGCGGGCGCGCCGGGGCGGCTGCTCAACCTGTACGGCCCCAGCGAGTGCACCACCTACTCCTCCTGGCACCCGGTGGCGTCCGTGGCCGACGACGCGGCCGGCGTCCCCATCGGCGGGCCGGTGGCCAACACCCGCCTCCACGTGCTCGACGCGGGGCTGAACCCCGTGCCGGTGGGGGTGGCCGGCGAGCTGTACGTGGGCGGCGACGGGCTGGCCCGCGGCTACGTGGGGCGCCCCGGGCTCACCGCGGAGCGCTTCGTGCCGGACCCGCTCTCGGGCCGGCCGGGTGCGCGCCTCTACCGCACCGGCGACCGGGTGCGCTGGCGCGCGGAGGGCGCGCTCGACTTCATCGGCCGGGTGGACCAGCAGGTGAAGATCCGCGGCTTCCGCG
>DASUNK010000388.1:0-5547 GCA_036277195.1 Longimicrobiaceae bacterium
GACGCATGCGTCGCCCGCAGCCATACGCGAGTGTTTCAGGGAAGGGCGATGGCGGCCTGCAGTCCGCGCAGGCGGACTTTGCGTAGTTGTAGCCGCGGCTTCAGCCGCCCGGCGGGACCCTACGGCGAGGCTATACCGCCCGCCGCGGCGGCCGCGGGAGCCAGCGCGGGACCTCGGCGCGGTAGCGCTCGTAGCTCGCGCCGAAGGAGCGCCGCAGCTTCGGCTCCTCGTAGAAGCGGACGAAGAGCGCGTACACCACCGCCAGCGCCGCCGCGTACACCAGCACCGCCACCGACCCCGTCCACACCCCGATCCCCAGCACGATGGAGAGCGCGCTCACGTACATCGGGTTGCGCGTCCAGCGGTAGAGCCCCGTCGCCACCAGCTCGCGCGGCGGGTCGTACGGTGCCGCCGTCCCTCGGCCGCGCGCCACGAAGGCCCAGTTGCACCAGGCGAGCGCCGCCACGCCCAGGATCAGCGGCAGCAGCCCCACGGCGCGCCACCCTCCTTCCGGGAGCCGCGGACCCGCCGCGTCCTGCGCCAGCAGGTACGGCACCAGCCCCACCACCACCGCCTGCACCACCAGCACGAACAGCACCGCGCGCAGCCAGATCATCTCATCCTTTCGGGTGATGGCTCACGCGGTCGCGGCCGGCTCCCGCGTGGAGTGCCGCGCGAGGAAGTCCTCCAGCGCGGCGTTGACGGCCTCCGGCTCCTCGATCGGGGAGGAGTGCCCGGCGCCGGGCATCACCACCAGCCGCGAGCCGGGGATGCGGGCGTGGATGCGCTCGGCCTTCGCGGGCACGGTGGCCACGTCCTGGTCGCCCACGCCGACGAGGGTGGGGACGCCGATGCGGTGGAGCTGGTCGTACACGCCCCGCCGGGTGATGACGCCCCAGGTGGCGCGGGTGATCCCCACCTTGTGGTTGGCGAGCAGCTCGCGGCGCAGCTCGTCGCGGAGGCCGGCGCGCGCGGGGTCCGACAGGAACTTGCGCCCGAACATGATCGGCATCACCCGTCTGGCCACGGGACGCAGTCCCACGGTGCGCGCTACGAGGGTGAGCAGGGCGTAGCGCGGCACGTTCCGGCGCGGCTCGGGATCGGCCGAGGTCTCCAGCAGCGTGAGCGAGCGGAGGAGCTCCGGGTGGCGGATGGCGAGCCGCATCCCGATGAACCCGCCCATGGAGAGCCCGACGAAGTGGCAGGGCGCGCAGCCGATGGCGCGGATGAGCGTGGCCGCGTCCTCGGAGAGCATGTCCATGTCGTAGCCGCCGCGGGTGACCTCGCTGCGGCCCTGGCCGCGGAAGTCGAAGGTGACGCAGCGGTAGCGATCCCGGAGGGCGCGCACCTGCGCGGCGAACATGCGCCCGCTCCACAGCAGCCCGTGCGCGAAGACGACGCTCTCCGGGCCGCTGCCGTGCTCCTCGTAGTAGA
Organism: Longimicrobiaceae bacterium; assembly: GCA_036277195.1. Classification (GTDB taxonomy): domain Bacteria; phylum Gemmatimonadota; class Gemmatimonadetes; order Longimicrobiales; family Longimicrobiaceae; genus Longimicrobium. The sequence continues at coordinate 1,435 of DASUNK010000388.1, forward strand.
GGTCCGCTCCGTTCACCCGCAGCGTGGGCATCGACCAGTGAGCGATGTCAAGCGAACAGGAGGCGGCCCTTGGGCTCGGGAATCGGGCGACCGAGCTCGCGCGCGGTTTCGATCCACTCGCCGATGATGACTTCGGCGTTCGAGATCGCCTCGGCGTAGGTGGCCCCATCTGCTGCGCAGCCTGGCAGCTCCGGGACCTCGGCAATGAACGCCTGATCCTCGTCGCTCCAGTAGATGATGATCTCGTAACGATACTCAGGATTCATCCATCCCACCTCCGAGCTTGTATTTCAGAATCACCAGGCGAACCTGGTTGACCTGATACGCTTTCGCGCGTGAGCCCCTGGGCTGCAGGTTCAAGATTTCCTCCACGCCCGCGCGGGTAAAGATGTGGTGACTCCCGCGAACACGCTCGTCGAACCCGAGCCACGAGAGCAACGAGCAGAGGCCGTCGAACGGATGCTCGCGTCCGATCCGCCGCGCAGGATCTGCAGGAGAAGTTTCTCGTGTCTGCCCATGAAGGTCAACGCAACCGCCGCAGTGTTCTCCAATCGCGCAGGGTGATGATCCAAGATACCAGCATGTAGTAGAGCGGGAAGAGCAGCGACGCCCACACCCAGGCGCGTGGGTCCCGCGGCACCTCCAGCAGCACCAGCAGCAGCACGATCCCCCACACCGCCGTGAACACGCGCGTCCACCGGTTCAGCCGCCCCGGCTGCGAGGAGTGCAGGTACTTCGATGGCACGAAGGTCAGCAGCGACAGGACGACGATCGTCCCCAGCGCCAGCCACGCGGGCGGGCGCAGGTGGTAGAGGTAGAACGCGACCACGTTCCAGTACGAAGGGAACCCCTGGAAGTAGCCGTCCGCGGTCTTCGCCTCGGCCTGCGAGAAGCCGTAGGCGCTCGCCAGCAGCGGCAGCAGCAGCCAGGGCGCATGCTCCGCCGGGAGCACACCGGCCCGCCACACCAGGAGCAGCGGGAGCGTGACGTAGGTGTGGAAGTCGATGATGTCGTCCAGGCGCCTCCCGTCGAACGAGGGGAGCACCCGGTGCACGTCCACCGCGCGCGCCAGCGAGCCGTCGGTGGCATCGACGAAGGTGGCGGCCACCATCAGCAGGAAGGCGAGGCGAAAGCTCTCGTCCCCGCCCCGGACGATCAGCACCGCCACCAGCGCGGCGAGCACCAGCCCCGTGGCCGTGTAGAGGTGCACCCCCCACGCGGCCACGACCCGCAGTGCCGGCTCCCCCCGACGCTCGGTCACGCTTACAGCAGCAGCTGCGTGGCCATCCCCAGCAGCAGCAGGAAGCCGCACATGTCCGTGAACGCCGTGACGAACATGGACGAGGCGATCGCCGGGTCCACCTTCAGCCGCTCCAGCACGATCGGCACGAACGCCCCGGCGAAGCTTCCCACCGTCAGGTTGGCCCACATCGCCAGCATCACCACCAGCCCCAGCAGCGGCTCGCCGTCCAGCGCGTACGCCAGCCCCGCCACCACGGTCCCGATCACCAGCCCGTTGGTGAGCCCCACCAGGAACTCCTTGAGCACGATCCCCCAGCGCCCCCGCAGGCTCTCCTGCGAGAGCGCCAGGCGGCGCACCGTGACCGCCAGCGCCTGCGTGCCGCTGTTCCCCCCCATCCCCGCCACCACGGGCATGATCACCGCCAGCACGGCATAGTCGTCGACGGTGTCGCGGAAGTACCACACCACGAAGGCGCCGAACGAGGCGGTGACCAGGTTCACCCCCAGCCAGGGGAGCCGCGAGCGCACCGCGTCCGCCCAGCCGCCGCGGATCTCCTCCTCGTCGGAGACGCCGCCGAACTTCAGCAGGTCCTCGGTGGTCTCGGCCTCGATGATGTCGATGACGTCGTCGAAGGTCACCCCGCCCAGCAGCCGCCCGCCGGTGTCGATCACCGGCACCACCGTCAGGTTGTAGCGGGCGACGATGCGGCCGACCTCCTCCTGGTCCGTCTCGGGGAGCACCGTGGCCAGGGGCGGCTCCACCAGGTCCGCCACGTGCGCCTCGGGGGCGGCGGTCACCAGCGCCTGCAGGGGGAGCGTCCCCCGCAGCACCCCCTCCTCGTCCACCACGAAGACGCTGTAGAACGCCTCGACGTCCTGCGCCTGGCGCCGCACCTCGTCGATGGCCCCGGCGGCGGTGAGGGTGATGGGGACGGCCACCAGCTCGGCGGTCATGATGCCGCCAGCCGACTCCTCGTCGTAGGCCAGCAGCTCGCGGATCTCGCCCGCGTCCTCGTGGGGGAGCGCGGCCAGCACCCGGTCGCGCTCGGCGGGGTCCAGCTCGCCGATGATGTCGGCCGCGTCGTCGTCGGAGAGCTCGGCCACCACGGCGGCGATCTGCTCCGGCTCCAGCGCGGCCAGCGACTCCTCGGGGTGCTCCTCCGGCTCCATCTCGGCCAGCGCCTCGGCCGCGCGCTCCGGGTCGTCCGCCAGCACGCGCAGCACCCGCATGCGCTCGTCCTCGGGGAGCGCCTCCAGCAGGTCGGCCACGTCGCTGGCGTGCGGGAACGCCGCCAGGAAGGCGCGCAGCGCGCCGTCGTCGCCGCGCTCCAGGATGTCGCGCAGCACGTCGAGCGGCTCGCCGCGGGGGTCGAAGCCGGCGGAGGCGTCGGGGAGCGAGGGGGGGAGGGCGGAAGTCACGCGCCGCGCTCCGCGGCGAGCACCTGGCGCAGGAGCTCCTCCTGCCGGGCGAACATGCGCGAGCGGGTGCGGCCCGCGCCGGCCGGGTGGTCGTAGCCGAGGACGTGCAGGGTGCCGTGGATGGCCAGGCGGAGCAGCTCCTCGTCGAGGGCGGCGGCGAACTCCCCGGCCTGGCGGGCGGCCTGGTCGACTCCCAGGTAGACGTCGCCCAGCGGGGGCTCGCCGGCCTCGTGCAGGGCGAAGGAGAGGACGTCGGTGGGCCCCTCGTGCGAGAGGTAGTCGACGTTGAGGTCGGAGATCTCCTCGTCGCCCACCAGGGCGACGGAGATCTCGGCGCGCTCCATCCCCTCGGCGGCGAGGACGTGGCGCACGGCGCGCTCGATGCGCTCCGGCGCGATGGCCTCCCCGCTCACCCCCTCGCCGAAGCTCACCTCGACCTCGATCTCGTCCATCGTTGGAACCGCAGTGCGAAGTGCGAAGTGCGAAGGGGACGATGCGCTACCCCGCGGCGCGCGCCGGCTGCTCTCCCGCGGGCGCCTCGGCCCCCGAACCGTTGCCGGGCGCGGGCGGGGTTGGAGGGTAGTCGAGCCGGTGATGATACATGCCCGAGAGCACCTTGGCGAGCACTTCCTTGGTGGTGGTGACCTCGCGCAGCGTCAGCGGCGACTGGTCGAGCTGCCCGGCCGCGATCTTGGCGTCGACGATGCGCTCCACCAGCTCGCGGATGCGCGCCGGCGTGGGGTCGGGAAGCACCCGCGCGGCACTCTCCACCGAGTCCGCCAGCATGGCCACCGCCGTCTCCCTGGTCTGCGGGCGCGGGCCCGGGTAGGAGAACTCGGCGGGGTTCACGCGCCCCTCCGGGTCCGCCGCGCGCGCCTGGTCGAGGAAGAAGGAGATCGGCTGCGTGCCGTGGTGCTGGGCGATGAACGCCTTCACCGCCTCGGGGAGGCGGTACTGCTCGGCCAGCTTGAGCCCCTCGGCCACGTGGCTGCGCACGATGGCCGCGCTCGTGGCGGGCTTGAGCTTGTCGTGGGGATTGCGCCCGCGCGGCTGGTTCTCGATGAAGTACTGCGGCTTGGCCACCTTCCCCACGTCGTGGTAGTACACCCCCACGCGCGCCAGCAGGGCGTTGGCGCCGATGGCGTTGCACACCGCCTCGGCCAGGTTGGCCACGCTGATGCTGTGGGCATAGGTCCCCGGCGCCTCCATGGAGAGCCGCTGCAGCAGCGGGTGCTTGGGGTCGGCCAGCTCCATCAGCGTCTGGTTGGTGGTCACCCGGGTGAACCACTCGGCCACGGGGAGGAAGCCCACCGCCAGCAGCGACGAGGCGGTGGCGTTGACCGCCCCCCAGAGCACGGACCAGCCGATGTCGGCCAGCGGCTGGCCGCGCAGCAGCCCGGTGGCCACCGCGGCCGCCGCGTACGCCGCGGCGATGATCCCCGCCACCGTCCA
>DASUNK010000389.1:0-6896 GCA_036277195.1 Longimicrobiaceae bacterium
TGAGACCAAGCCGGGGCCGCGTGCGTGCGCGGCCCCGGCTTCCGTCTAGAAGCGGTAGACGATGCGCCCGCCGACCACGGTCAGCACCGGCTCGGCGCGGAGGATCTCCGCGTCGGGGATGGTGAGCAGGTCGGCGGACCACACCACCAGGTCCGCCAGCATCCCCGGGCGCAGGGTGCCCTTGCGCTTCTCTTCCCACTCGCCGAAGGCGGGCGCGGCGGTGTAGAGCCGGATCGCCTCCTCGCGCGTCAGCCGCTGCTCGGGGAGCCAGCCGCCGGGCGGGGTCCCGGGTGCCTCGCGGCTCTGCCGGGCGACGGCGGAGTAGATCCCCTCCACCGGCGGCATCGGCTCCACCGGGAAGTCGGTGCCGAAGACGAGGGTGGCCCCCGCGTTCAGCAGCGAGCGCCACGCGTAGGCGCCCTCCACCGCCCGCGCGCGGCCGATGCGCGTCTCCGCCCAGCGCATGTCGCTGGTGGCGTGCGTCGGCTGCATCGAGGCGATCACGTCCAGCTGGCGGAAGCGGGGGATGTCCTCGCGGTCGAGCACCTGCGCGTGCTCGATGCGGTGGCGGCGCGCGCGGGGGCCGTTCGTCCGGGCCGCCCGCTCGAAGGCGTTCAGCGCCTGGCGGTTGGCCGCGTCGCCGATGGCGTGGAGAATCACCTGCAGCCCCGCCGCGTCCGCCGCCGTCACCAGCGAGTCCAGCTCCGCGTCGCGGTACTGCGCCAGCCCGCGGGTGGAAGGGTCGTCGCTGAAGGGCTCCAGCATGTACGCCGTGCGCGAGCCGAGCGTGCCGTCGGTGTACCCCTTCAGCATCCCCACGCGCACCCATTCGTCGCCGAATCCGGCGGTGACGCCCAGGGCGCGGAAGTGCCGGATGGTGGGGTGGTTCAGGTCGTGCCAGGCGTAGACGCGCACGGTCAGCGAGTCCATGGCGGCCAGCTCGCGGTAGACGGCCACGTCCGTCGGCGAGGCGCTGGTCTGCACGCTGGTGACGCCGGTGCGGGCGGCCACCTCGAGCGCGGCGCGGATGGCGCGGCGCACCTGCGAGGGCGAGGGGGCGGGGACGAAGCGGGCCACCAGCCCCTCGGCGGACTCCTTGAGGATGCCGGTGGGCTCGCCGGTGCGCGGGTCCTTCACCACCTCGCCGCCCGAGGGGTCGGGCGTGGCGCGCGTGACGCCGGCGATGCGCAGCGCCTCGGCGTTGGCCCAGGAGGTGTGCCCGTCCACGCGCGAGAGGAGCACCGGGTTGCGCGGCGCGGCGCGGTCCAGCGCCTCCTTCGTCGGCCAGCCGCCCGGCCCCAGCTCCGCGGCGGGGAGGCGGGTCTGGTCCCACCCGCGGCCGAGGATCCATTCGCCCGGCTGGGCGCCGGCGGCGGCCCGGGCCACGCGGCGCTCGATCTCGGCCACGGAGGTGGTGCCCTGCAGGTCCACCGCCAGCAGCGAGCCGCCGCCGGAGGCGAAGTGGAGGTGCGCGTCGTTGAACCCGGGCGTCACCAGCCGTCCCTCCAGGTCCAGCTCCAGCGTGCCCTCTCCGGCCAGCCGGCGGATCTCGGCCGTGGTCCCCGCCGCCGTCACCACGCCGTCGCGGATGGCGAGCGCCTGGACGATGGTGCCGGCGCTGTCGGCCAGGAACACCTTGGCGTTGAACAGCACCAGGTCGGCCGCGGCGGCCCGGGAGAGCGGCTGCGCCCATGCGGGAGCCGCGTGCGCGGCCGGGAGCGCGAGGAGGGCGAGGAGCAGGACGTGGGCGCGTTTCATCTGGGATCAGGTGCGCTGCGGACGGGTGCGGGAGAGACGCGGGACAAGGTGCTCCGGCCGCGGGTGCCTCGCAAGTGACTTGCCCGCCGGCTGTAGCGCATGTAAACTTTTCCGTGCGCTTCTCCGGCTCCTCCTCGCGGCTGTGCCATGGAGATCTCGTCGCTTACGCTGCGCGTCCTGCTGCTGTTCTTCCCCGGCGTGCTGTGCGCGATGCTGGTGGATTCGCTGACGGTGCACCGTGGGCGGACGCCCGTCCAGTTCCTCACCCACGCCTTCGTGCTGGGGATGGGCTCGTACCTCTCGCTCGCGATGGCACGCGCGACCTGTGCGGCCATTGCGGACGTGCTGGGCCTGCCGCCGCCGCTGGAGATGCATTTCTTCGCCGCCCTTGCCGACGAGCAGCAAAGCATCGCCTGGGGCGAGATCGCGCTCACGGCCGCGATGGCGGTGCCGCTGGGGGCGACCGTGGCAGCTGCCCTCAACCACAGGATCTTTCACCGTGCGGCGAAAGGGCTTCGGATCACCCGGCGCTCCGGCGACGTAGATGTCTGGGGCTCTGTCTTCAACGTTCCGAGCATCGGGTGGGTGAGGGTTCGCGATCTCGAGTACGATCTGAACTATTACGGGTGGGCGGACGCCTTCTCGGATACGGGTGACAAGCCGGAACTGCTCCTGAGCCAGGTCGACGTCAGACGTACTTCCACGGGGGATCGCCTGTACGAGGCAGAAAGGGTATATTTCGCCCGTCCCAGCGAACGTATCTTGATCGAGCTGGTGACGAACGTTGAAGCTGGAACCCACGATGCCCAAGCATCCGTTGGCGCGGCCATCGACCCTGGCTGATGCCCGCTCCCATTGGGAAGGGAGGTTTGACGATGGTGATATGGAATTCCAGACCGATGACGCCACGGCCCCGTCTTCCCAGGCAGTTCAACTGGGAAAACTATGAGGAGTTCCCGGACGACACGTTCGCGGGGTTGGAACCGCTCGAGGAAGGGAAGGTCGACAAGGGCGGGATCAATCCCGGGCCGACGACGCCGCGGCCTCCCTTGCGCAGGCAGTACAACTGGAAGGACGACCCTGCGGACGATGGCCCGGCTCCCGGGAAGAAAGAGAAGTAGCTGCGCCGCATGGCCTCCGTGTCGTAGAATGTCCGCCGCCCCGCACACCGATGCCGGGGCGGCGTTCTCTTGCCCCCGAAGCCGAGCTTGCAGCCGATCGACCTCAGCGGCGCCCGCATCGCCATCGTGATGATGAGCGCCATCGGCGACGCGGTGCACGTGCTCCCGGTGGTCAACGCGCTCAAGCGGCACGCCCCCGGCGCGCACGTCACCTGGCTCCTCCAGCCGCTCCCTGCCACGCTGGTGCGCGGCCACCCGCGGGTGGACGAGATCGTGGAGGTCGACCCGAGCGGCGGCCTGCGCGCCTACGCCGGGCTGGCGCGTGCGCTGCGCGGCCGGCGCTTCGACCTGGTGATCGACCTGCAGGTGGCCTTCAAGGCGGGGCTGGCCACGGCGCTCCTCCGCGCGCCCGTCAAGCTGGGCTTCGACCGCGCCCGCGCGCGCGACGCCAACTGGCTCTTCACCAACCGCCGCATCCCCCCGCACGCGCCCCAGCACGTGCAGGAGCAGTACTTCGAGTTCCTGCGCCACCTGGGCGTGGACCCCGAGCCCCCGGAGTGGCGCCTGGGCCCCTGGGAGCACGAGCGGGCCTGGCAGCGCGAGTTCTTCGCGGACTTCGCGCGCCCCGCGGCGGCGATCAACCTCGCCACCTCCAACCCCGACCGCGACTGGATGCCCGAGCGCTGGGCGGCCGTGGTCGACGCGCTTTGGGAGCGCTGGGGCGTGGAGTCGGTGCTGGTGGGAGGGCGCTCGCCGCGCGAGCTGGAGCTGGAGGCACGGGTGACGGCGGCCGCGCGGCACCGCCCGCGCTCGGCGCTGGGGAGCGGGCTGCGCCGGCTGGTCTCCATCCTGGACGGGTCGGCGCTGGTGCTGGCGCTGGACAGCGCGCCGCTGCACATCTCGGTGGCGCTCGGCCGCCCGGTGATCAGCCTGATGGCGAACGCGGACCCGCGGCGCACCGGGCCCTTCCGCCGCTTCCACGACCTGGTGGTGGACGCCTACCACGACCCCGGCGAGACGGCGCCCGTCTCCATGCGCCGCCGCCGGAGGCGCATGGGGCGCATCACCGTGGAGCAGGTGCTGGAGAAGGTGGAGCTGTGGCACCGCACGCACCGGGAGGCGCCGTGACGGAGCGCTCGCTGGGGCGGGTGTGCATCGTGATGCTCACCGCGGTGGGCGACGCGGTGCACGTGCTGCCGGTGGTCAACAGCATCAGGCGGCACGCCCCCGGCACCCACCTCACCTGGGTGCTCCAGCCCGGGCCGGCGGCGCTGGTCCGCGGCCACCCGGCGGTGGACGAGATCGTGGTCTTCGAGCGCCGGCGCGGCCTGCGCGGCTTCCTGCAGCTGCGGCGCGCGCTGGCGCATAGGCGCTTCGACCGCGTCCTCCTCCTCCAGCCCTACCTGAAGGCGGCCGTCATCGCGGGGATGGCGCGCGCGCCGGAGAAGTGGGGGCTGGACCGGGCGCGCGCCCGGGACCTGAGCTGGCTGTTCACCAACCGCGCCCTGCCGCCGCGCCCGCCGCAGCACGTGCAGGACCAGTTCCTAGAGTTCCTCGACGCGCTCGGCATTCCCCGCGTGCTCAGCTGGGAGGGGCTGGAGCCCACCGCGGCGGAGCGCGCGGCGTACGCCGGTATCCTCCCCCCGTCGGACCGGCCCACCGTGGCGCTGGTGGTGGGGACCAGCAAGCCGGAGAAGGAGTGGCCGGCGGAGCGCTACGCGGCGGCGGCCGACCGGCTGGCGGAGGAGCTCGGGGCGCGCACGGTGCTGGTGGGCGGGCGGTCGCCGCGCGAGCTGGCGGCGCGCGACACCATCCTGCGCCTCGCGCAGCATCCGCCGCTCGACGCGCTGGAGTGGGACCTCCGCCGGCTGGTCTACCTGATCGACCGGGCGGACGTGCTGGTCAGCCCGGACACGGGCCCGCTGCACGTGGGCGTGGCGCTGGGCACGCCCACCGTGGCGCTGATGGGCTACACCAACCCCCGGCGCTACGGGCCGTACCGCCGCTTCCGCGAGCTGCTGGTGGACGCCTTCGGAGACCCGGGAGAGGACTACCCGCTCACCGCGCGGCACCGTCCCGGGCGCATGGAGCGCATCACCGTGGAGGAGGTGGTGGAGAAGGTGCGGCTGGCGCTGGCGCGCTACGGCGTGGGGAGCGCCTCCAGCGGCGCCGATTCCTGATAGCCCTCGCGCAGCGCCACCCAGTCGGACGGGCCGAGCGCCAGCCCCAGCTTGCGCGCCGAGCGGCCCAGGCGCTGGAGGTCCCGCTCGCGGCCGCCGCGGGGCACCTCCTCCGCCAGGACGCGCGCCCGGTCGAAGTCGAGCAGGTAGAGGAGGGGCCGGCCGCGCTGGTTGGTCTCCGTGCTCACCAGCAGGTTGCGCAGGTTCAGGTCCGGGTGCGTCACCCGCGCCGCGTGCATGCGGCCGATCTGCCGTCCCGCCTCGCCGAAGAGGTGCATCCGGTCCGCGCCCGACGCCCCGGAGAGGCAGGCGTCGAGCGTGCGCGCGCCGGGGACCAGCACCGTCGCCAGCCGCGCCGTGTAGCCCAGCCCCTCCGGCCGCTCCACCGCGGCCACCACCGCGGGCGCGCGCACCCCGGCCGCCCGCGCCCGCTCGGTGGCGCGCAGCTCGTCGAAGGCGCGGTGCCCGGCGAAGTAGTGCGCGCGGTTGAAGTGCCGCACCAGCCCGCCCCGCCGGTAGCGCCGCACCACCACGCGCTCGCCGGTGGGGAGCTCCACCACGGGATGCGCCTCGCGCCCTCCCCCCACGTGCTCGCCGCCGGCGTGCTCCCCGCCGGCGAGGAGCGCGGCGAACGCCTCGTAGCCCTCGCGGACCAGGACGCGCGCGCCCTCGACCTCCACCGCCGTGAAGGAGGCCAGGGCCGGGTCGCCGGGGTACGCGTGCCAGTGCATGGCGCGCAAAGCTGCGCGGCAGACGCGGGTGCTGTCAAACACGCGGCCTCGCCTCGCGGGCGCGCGTTGCGCCCAACCCTTGGGACGACTAGGTTTTGCGCGTATGCCGGCACCGCAGAAGCGCCTCCTCTGGGTCGACGACGAGATCGACCTCCTGCGCCCGCACCTGCTCTTCATGCAGGGGCGGGGCTACCACGTCGACGCCGTCTCCAACGGCGACGACGCCATCGAGCTCCTCCGCCTCTCCCCCTACGACCTGATCCTGCTGGACGAGCAGATGCCGGGCCGCTCGGGGATGGAGGTGTTCGACGAGCTGCGGCGGATGGACGCGCGGGTGCCCGTGGTGATGGTCACCAAGAGCGAGGAGGACCACACCATGACCGAGGCCATCGGGCGGCGGGTGGCCGACTACCTGGTGAAGCCCACCTCGCCGCGGCAGGTGCTCTCGGTGGTCACCCGGCTGCTGGAGGGCGAGCAGATCCAGCAGCAGCTGGTGGCGCGCGACTTCGCCTCGCGCTTCCGCGAGCTGAACGCCACCCTGGGGCTGCAGCGCGGCTGGCGGCAGTGGGCCGACAGCTACTCGGAGCTGGTGGACTGGGAGCTGCGCCTGCGCGACGCCGGCGAGACCGGGCTGCTGGCCTCGCTGGAGACGCTGCTCGACGACTTCCGCCGCGAGTTCGGCCACTTCGTCTGCGACGAGTACGGCCGCTGGGTGAACGGCGCCGCGGACCGCCCTCCGCTCTCGGTGGACATGGTGCCGCAGTACCTGGCCCCGCTGGTGGGCGGCCACGCCTCGGTGCTCTTCGTCATCATCGACTGCCTGCGGCTGGACCAGTGGCGCGCCCTCCTCCCCCTGCTGGAGCCGCAGGCCCAGGTGGAGGAGGCGCTCTACTACTCCATCCTCCCCACCGCCACCCCCTTCTCCCGCAACGCCATCTTTTCCGGGCTCTACCCGGACCAGGTGTCCGCGCGCTTCCCCGGGTGGTGGGGATGGGAAGGGGAGGGGAGCCTCAACGCCTTCGAGGACCAGCTCTTCCGCGAGCAGATCGAGCGCGTGTCGGGGAGCGGGGTGGGGGTGCGCTACGAGAAGGTGTTCGACGCCGCCG
>DASUNK010000390.1:0-2174 GCA_036277195.1 Longimicrobiaceae bacterium
CGCCCCCAGCGCGCTGGCGGTGGTGGACCCGCTCGGCCCGGGCGAAGGCCCGCCCTCGCTCTCCGAGGAGCTGCGCGACCTGCTCCGCCTCTTCCCCTCGGCCACCGTGCTGGCGGCGGTGCCGGCCACCGGCGGGGTGGCCGGGCTCCTCCCCACCCTCTTCGAGTGGGGGGTGGCCGACGTGGTGGACCTGCTGCGCGAGACCACCCCCGCCGCCTTCGCCCGGCGGCTGGACGCGGTGCGGAGCCGCCGGGTGCAGCGGCTGCTGCGGCGGGCGCTCCCGGGGACGGTGCCGAGCCGCACCCGCTCGCTGCTGAGCGTGGCCGCCGACGTGGTGGCGGCGGGCGGCCTGGCCACGGAGCTGGCGGCGGCGCTGGGGGTGGACGAGCGAACCGTGCCGCGCTGGTGCCAGCGGGCGGACCTCCCGCCGCCGCGGCGGCTGCTGGCCTGGCTGCGCCTGCTGCTGGCGGCGGACCTGCTGGACGAGCCGAGCCGCTCGGTGGAGTCGGTGGCCCGGGCGTGCGGCTACGCGGGCGGCGGGTCGCTCAAGTCCGCCCTGCTGAACTTCTTCGGGCTCACCCCGCAGGAGCTGCGGGAGCGGGGCGCCTTCGAGTCGGCCGCGCACGCCTTCGCGCGCGAGCTGTTCGAGCTGCGCGAGCGGTCGCGCGAGCGCGGCCGCCCCGAGAAGACCTGGCTCAATTGAGGCCGTCGCCCAGCTACCTCAGCTCCAGCACCAGTTGCCGCAGCCAGCGGTGGCGCATCTCCGGCTGGGCGGCGAGCTGCGCCGCGAAGCGCTCGCGCTCGCCGGGGTCGCGCCCGCGCTCGAAGACGCCCAGCGCCTCCCGCAGCGCCATCAGGTGGTAGTAGTCGCGCGGCGGCCGCGCCATCTCCGCGCTCCCCCAGGCGTACGGCGGGTTCCAGCGCGACACCTTCTTCTGCTCTTCGCCCAGGTCATGCCAGAGGACGTAGGGGATGGAGACGCTCTTCAGCGCGCTGCGCGGATAGTCCGCCGCCCACTCCACCCGCTGGTACCAGCGCCAGGTGTTCGGGCTGTTCTTCCCCTGCACGACGAGGCCCACCACGCGCAGCCGGCGGCGCACGGCGGCGGGGTCCACCCCCTCCTCGCGCGCCCAGTCGAGGAGGAGCGCCTGCAGGGTGCCGAGCGTGCCCCCCGAGGCGATCACGTCGACCAGCGCCAGCGGGCGCGGACCCGAGGCGATGCGGGCGGGATCGAGCCCCAGGTGCTGGAACTGCTGCCGCACGGCCGCCAGCTCCGCGCGCGAGAGGTCCGCCGCGGTGTAGCGGTAGAGCGAGAGGTTGAGCAGCACCAGCCGCTCGCTCCACGACGTCTCCGCCAGCACGCCGCTGAGGTAGTCGAAGAGGCTCTCGGGCGAGCGCCCCACGAACACCAGCTGGCTGTCGCCGGCGAGCGCGAGCACGCGCACGCAGCACGGGCGCAGCTCCGCGACGAAGTCGGGGTAGGGCTCGATGTAGGGGGGCGCCTCGGGGAGCCTGCCCAGCTGCTCGCGCCGCGAGAGGTCCCACCGGAAGGGGATGGCTCCAGCCGTCAACGCAGGATCGCAGGGTGAGGGTCGTCTCCCCCCAATCTCCGCTCCGCCGGCACCTTTTGCAAATCCTTGACACCGGATGGCGCGGGGCCCAACGTACGCGGGCGGCGCTCCCTTCGCCGCGGCATCCGACAAAATTATCTCCTTTACACGTCCCCGCCCCCACCCACCCACGCGGTCCGTGGAGTACCACGACCTGGACATCGTGCTCGTCCCCGCCGACGGCGAGGGATACGTGCGCCTCGCGCGCTGCGGCGCCCGCCACGGGGAGCGGCAGGAGACGGAGCCGCTCGGCCTGGACGAGGTGGCGCGGGCCGCCCGCTCCCTGGAGGGTCCCGAGGGGGAGCGCGTGGACCCGGCGGCCCAGCGCGAGCTGGGGCTGACGCTCTACCGGGGGCTGCTGGGCACCGGCCCGGTGGGCACGCAGCTGGACGCCTGCATCCGGGGCGCGCGGGCGCAGGAGAACGGGGGGGTCCGGGTGCGGCTCGACCTGGACCGGTCTCCCGCGCTGGCGGCGATCCCCTGGGAGTTCGTCTACCTTCCCGGCGACGAGCGCTTCCTGGCCTCGTCGCGCCGCACGCCGCTGGTGCGCTACCTCCGGAGCAC
>DASUNK010000391.1:0-2250 GCA_036277195.1 Longimicrobiaceae bacterium
CCCCGCCACCCGCGGGCGCGCCAGCGCCGCCAGGCAGGCGGCGGCCACGTCGTCCACGTGCACCAGGTCTACCGTCTGGGTGCCGTCGCCGTGGACGGTGAGCGGGGCGCCGGCGCGCGCCAGCTCCAGCCAGTGCGCCACGAAGTGGCCGCGCTCCCCCGCGGCGGGGCCGGGGCCGTACACGGTGAAGGGGCGGAGCACGGTCACGTCCCAGCCGAGCGTCTCCGCGGCGGCGGCCAGCAGCTCCTCGCCCACCAGCTTGCTGCGGCCGTAGAGCCCGGCGCCGGCCAGGGGCGCGTCCTCGTCCACGCACGGCGGGCACCCGGTGGCGTACACCATCGCCGAGCTGAAGAAGACCACGCGCGGCGCGCCCCCCGCCGCGCGGAGCGCCTCCACGGCGTGGCCCAATCCCGCCACGTTCACGCGCCACCCCTCCACCGGGTCCTCGCCGCACCGCTTCGCCAGCAGCGCGGCCAGCAGGAAGACGGCGTCGTAGCCGGCCAGCGGCGCGCCCTCCAGCCCCGCGAGGCGCACGTCGCAGGGCACCCACTCCACGCCGGCCGGGCGGGGGCGGTCCCGGTCGAGCACCGCCACCCGCGCGCCCTGCCGCGCCAGCGCGGCCGCCAGGCGGGTGCCGATGAACCCGGCCCCGCCGACGAGCGCCACCCTCACGCCGGCACCGGGGCGGCCGCCTGCCACCCGCTGCGGAAGGCGCCCTCCATGGAGAGGTAGTCCCAGCTCCCGAAGCGCCCCGCCGTCGCCACCCCGTGCCGCGCGAGCGCCTCGCGCAGGTCGCGGAACGCCTCGCGGCCGGGGGCGCGGTGGACGACGTAGGCGGGGTCGATGACCACCTCGCGCACCAGCAGCACCTCGTCCACCTCCAGCAGGCCGAGCCCCTGGAGGCGCTCCATCACCGCGCGGGCCGCGCTCTCCGCCGCGGCGCCCGCGCTCCCGCCCAGCTCGATGGAGAGGCTGGTGCACTCCGGCGGGCAGGTGCGCGGGTTGACGTTCGCGGGGAAGGTCACCCGGTGGGCGGCGAGCGCCGGGTCGGGGAGGTAGATCCAGTGCAGGTCGGTGCGCACCCGTCCGCGGAGCCCCACCTGCACGTTGCGCACGGCGGCGGCGGCGAGGAGGTCGCCGGGAGGCGCCGCCATCCCGCACGCGCGCAGCAGCGCGGGGAGGGCGAGGGTGGAGACCAGCCGGGCGAAGGGGACCGTCTCCCCGTCCTCCCCCTCCACCGTCCGCGCCGCCAGGTCGATCCGCGCCACCCGGAAGCCGGTGCGGAGGCGCCCCCGCGCCGGCGCCGCCACGGCGTCGACCCACCCGGTGAGCCGCCCCGACGCCGGGTAGCGGAAGACGGCGTTGTACCCCTGCCCGGTGATGGGCCCGACGCACCCGGCGCGGACCAGCGCGGGGTCGGGCGCCGGCGGGAAGGGCCCCAGGCAGTCCGCCGGGAGCGACTCCAGGCTCCGCCCCCACATCTTCTCGTTGTACGGCCGGAGGAACGCCTCCGTCATCGCTTCGCCCCAGGCGCCCCGGAACGCCTCGGCGAGCGAGGCCCGCTCCGGGTGGGCCGGGGGCTCCGCCCGCGCCAGCTCCGCCAGCGCCCGCGCGCGGAACGCCTCGTCCAGCGCCCACAGGTTGAACTGGAAGGGGTAGGGGACGAGGGTGTCGCCCACCAGGACGGCGGAGCGCCGCTCGATCCACTCCAGCGGCACCGAGGCGGGGACGAGCCGCGCGGCGGGCTCCGCGTCCGAGAGATGGAGGAAGTGCCCCGCGCCGTCGAAGCAGAACCCGTCCACCTCGTGCGTGCGCGCCAGCCCGCCGGGGACCGGCGCCGCCTCCAGCACGCGGAAGGGGAGGCCTTCCTCGCGCAGGCGGTGCGCGGCGCCGAGCCCGGCCAGCCCCGCGCCGAGCACCACCGTCTCCTCCGGCGTCCGGCCGCGGACGGCGGGCACCCGCACCCGCGCGCGGCGGTGCGCGCCTTCCGCCAGCGCCCCGGCGAGCGCGGCCACCACTTCGTCCTGCTGGCTGTGCGCGAGGTCGGGGAAGATCGGGAGCGAGAGGATCTCGCGTGCCAGCCGCTCGGTGGCGGGGAGCGCTCCCGGCGCGGCCCGGCCGCGGTAGAAGGGCTGGAGGTGCACGGGCGGGTCGAAGTGGACGCTGGCACCCACCCCGCGCGCCCACAGGGCGCGGAGCACGCGGTCGCGCTCCCCCGCCGCCAGCTGGACGGTGAACATCTGGTAGACG
>DASUNK010000392.1:0-2128 GCA_036277195.1 Longimicrobiaceae bacterium
TCCCCGAGGAGGCCGCCCAGCACCCGGAGCGGGTGGCGCAGCACTACGAGGCCGCGGGGCTGGCGGAGCCGGCGGTCGACGCCTGGACCCGCGCCGGGCGGCGCGCCGTGGAGCGCTCGGACAGCCACGAGGCGGTGGAGCACCTGCGCCAGGGGCTGGAGCTGCTGGCGTCGCTCCCCCCCGGCCGCGCGCGCGACGAGCGGGAGCTGGCGCTGCGCCTCCCCTTGGGCCCGGCGCTGACCGCCACGCAGGGGCACGCCGCCGCCGAGGTGCGCGAGTGCTACCTGCGCGCGCTGGAGCTGGCGCGCGCGCTGGGGGTGGAGGCGGAGCACCTGGAGATCATGGGCGGGCTCTTCGCCAGCCACTTCGTGCGCTCCGAGGTGGCCGAGGCGTTCGAGCTCGCCCGCGAGATGCTGCGCTCGGCCGCGGCCCACGGCGACTCGCCCTGGATCGGCGCGGCGCGGGTGGCCATCGGGGTGGCGCTGCTGAAGGGCGGCTCGCTGGAGCACGCGCGCGACCACCTGGAAGAGGGGCTGCGGCGCTACGACCCCGCGCGGCACTTCGCGCTGGCGCACGCCATGGGGCAGGACTACGGGGTGGTGGGATGGGGCTACAGCGCCTACGCGCACTTCGCGCTCGGCGACGCCGGCGAGGCGCTGCGGCGGGCGGAGCGGGCGGCGGAGCTGGCGCGCGCGCTGGACCATCCGCACAGCCTGGCCATGGCGCTGGCCATGCTCACCTTCGTGCGCTTCTTCCGCCGCGAGCCGGAGCCGGCGCTGCCGCTGCTCGACGAGCTGGAGGCGCTGGCGGGGCGCGAGGGCTTCCACCACTGGGAGATGGACGTTCCGCCCATGCGCGCGTGGGCGCTGGCCGCGCTCGGCCGCACCGACGAGGCCCTGGCCATCGCGGACGAGGTGGACGGCGCGGCGCTGCTGGGGCGGGCCGGGGTGGGCCCGGGTGCGGCCCGGGTGCGCGTGCTGGCCGAGGCCTACCTGGGCGCGGGGCGGCCCGCGGACGCCGCGCGGCTGCTGGCGGACGTGGTGGAGCGGCTGGAGGCGGAGGCGCCCGAGGCGTGGTGGCTGGCGGAGGCGTATCGCGCCCGGGCGGTGGCGCTGGCGCAGCTGGGGAACACCCGCGAGGCCGGCGCCCTGCTGGAGCGCGCGGCGTGGAGCGCCCGCGCGGCGGGGACGCCGCTCTTCCTCCTGCGCGCGCTGCTGGAGCTGGCCCGCCTGCGCGGCGGGGCCGACGCCGCCCTGCGCGCCGCGCTGGACGAGGCGCGCCGCGCACTTCCCGGGTCCGACGGCCTGGCGGAGGTGCGCGAGGCCGGGTCCCTCCTCGATCCCGCCGCGGCGGAGCCGGTGCTGGTGGTGCTGTAGGCGGGCCTGCTCACTCCCCCCGGGTCACCGCGAGGATGCCGGCGAAGTCGCCGGCATCCTCGTTCTTTCCCAGGCCGGGAGCGTATGCCTTCGAGATCGCCCCATCGAGGAAGAGGGCGTCCGCGCACCCGAGCGCATCCCGGAAGAACACGGCGAAGTCGTGGAAGGTGACGGGCTCTTCGGAGATGGCGAAGACGACGCGCGTGGGGCCGATCACCCCCACGCCGTTGCGGACGAAGCGGTTGCGGGAGGCGGGGCTCAGCCGCGGATGCAGCCCGCCGCGCTGGACGAGGAGCGGGCCGGACTGCGTGGCGAGGTCCACCCCGGTCCCCGTCGCGAGCGCCGGGCTCGCGACGATCCGCGCCCTCTTCCCGGCGATCAGGAAGACCCCGTTCGGCTTCAGGTAGAAGTTGCCGGTGGAATCCCGCAGGTTCAGCTCGGTCAGCTCCCGCCCGTCCTCGACGTGCAGCCCCACCGGGCGGTACTGCGGATCGAACATCCCGGCGTTCATCGCGAAGCGCACCCGGCGTCCCCGCGCGGCGAGGTGCTCGCGCACCGCCCCGAGCGACCCGAAGCGGTTCCCCGCCGCGTCGCGCCAGAGGAGGTGCACCGAGTCGCGCTCGAGCTCCGCGGTGAACACCAGGTAGCGCGCGCCGCGGAACTCGATGCGCTGTGCTTCGCCGCCGCGCGCGGCCGGCCCGGCGTCGGAGCGGGTGGCGGACCAGAGCAGGCCCGCGAGCACCGCGGCGGCC
>DASUNK010000393.1:0-3184 GCA_036277195.1 Longimicrobiaceae bacterium
GCGCGTTCCAGCCTGCGCCGGTGCACTCCCCCGTCACCCGGCGGCTGAAGCCGCGGGCACCGACTACGCGAAGTCCGCCTGCGCGGACTGCAAGGCCGGGCCGGGCGCGCTCCGGACCCGTTCACCCATGGCCGCGGGCGACGCATGCGTCGCACCCTACGGGCGAGAGCCAGCCCCCGGCGCACTTCGCACTTCGCACTTCGCACTGCCGTTCACTCCATGTTCACCTGGCGCACGTCCAGGATCTCGGGGAGCGCCGCCAGCCGCTCCATCACCTCGTGCGGGATCTGCCCGTCCACCGAGACGGCGGCCAGCGCCTCGCCGCCGATCTGCAGCCGCGCCTGGTGGTACTCGGCGATGTTCACCCCCGCCTCGCCCAGCAGCGTCCCCACCCGGCCGATGACGCCGGGGACGTCGCGGTTGCGCAGCACCAGCAGCACCCCGCGCGGCGCCACGTCCACCCGGAAGGCGCCGATGCGGATGATGCGCCCGTGCATCTCGCCCAGCAGCGCGCCCACCACGCGGATGCTGCGGTCGCCTCCCTCCAGCCGCAGCTCGATCTCCTCGCCCAGCTCGCCGCGCCCGTCGACGTGGGTGGAGGCGGTCTCGATCCCCCGCTCGGCGGCGATGTGCTGGGCGTTGACCAGGTTGATGGCGCGCCGCTCCACCACCTCGCGCAGCGCCCCCTGCAGCGCGGAGAGGAGGAGGGGGCGGGGCGCCTCGCCCCGCGGGCCGGAGTAGCGCACCTCCAGCGCGCTCAGCCCGCCGGGGATGAGCGCGCGCCCCAGCCGCCCCAGCCGGTCGGCCAGCCCCAGCAGCGGCCGCAGCTCCGCGCCGGAGCCGCCCACCCCGGTGGCGTTGACGGCGGCGCTCAGGTCGCCGGTGACCAGCGCGTCGCGCACGGCGGCGCACGCCTCCAGCGCCACCGAGCGCTGCGCGTCGCTGGTGGAGGCGCCCAGGTGCGGGGTGAGCACCACGTTGGGGAGGGTGCGCAGCGGCGACTCCGCCGGGAGCGGCTCCACCGCGTAGACGTCCACCCCCGCCCCGGCGAGGCGCCCGGCGGCGAGCGCGTCGGAGAGGGCGGACTCGTCCACGATCCCCCCGCGCGCCAGGTTGAGCAGGTAGGCGTGGCGCCCCAGCCGCGCCAGCTCCGGCGCGCCGATCATCCCCTTGGTCTCGGCGGTGAGGGGGACGTGCACGGTGAGCACGTCGGCGCGCTCCAGCGCCTCGGCCAGCCGCTCGGCGCGGTCCACCCCCAGCTCCTCGAAGCGGGCGGCGGAGACGTACGGGTCGTACGCCACCACCCCCATCCCGAAGGCGCGGGCGCGGCGGGCCACCTCGCCGCCGATGCGCCCCAGCCCCACGATGGAGAGGGTGCGCCCGCGCAGCTCCTTGCCGCCCAGGCGGGAGCGGTCCCACTTCCCGTCGGCCATGGAGCGGCTGGCCAGGTGGACGTGCCGCACCAGCGAGATGAGCACGCCGAAGAGGAGCTCCGCCACCGAGACGGTGTTGCCGCCGGGGGCGTTGATCACCGCCACCCCCAGCTCGGTGGCGGTGCGCAGGTCGATGTTGTCGACGCCCACCCCGGCGCGCCCCACCACCTTGAGGCGGTCGCCGTGCTGCAGCAGCTCGCGGGTGATGCGGGTGGCGCTGCGCCCCACCAGGGCGTCGTAGCCGCCGATCTCCTCCAGCAGCTCGGCCACGGGGCGGGTGGGGCGCTCGTCCACCTGGATGGCGGGGTGCGCGCGCAGGATGGCGACCCCCTCGGGGTCGATCTCGTCCGTCACCAGCACGCGGAAGCGCGGCTCGCTCATCCCAGCACCTCCTCCAGCTCCGCCAGCAGCGCGTCCACCCCGGCCACGGTGTGGTCCCCCATGTGCCCGATGCGGATGGTCGCCGCCTTCAGCTTCCCGTAGCCGTCGCCGATCGTCCACCCCCGGCGCTGCATGCCCGCGCACACCTCCGGCCCCCGGATGCCGGGCGGGAGGGCGAGCGCGGTGACGGTGGGCGAGCGCCGCCCCTCGGGGGCGAAGAGGGAGAGCCCGAAGCGGGGCCCGGCCACCTCCTCGGTCCAGGCGCGGCAGCGGGCGGCCATCGCCGCGTGCCGCGCGGCGCGGGCCTCCACCCCCTCGGCGGCGATGCGGCGCAGCTGCGCGTCCAGGGCGTAGAGGAGCGAGACGGCGGGGGTGTTGGGGGTCTGGTGCTTCTCCCAGTAGCGGTCGTACTCCAGCAGGTCGAAGTACTGCCCGCGCCCGGGGAGGGTGGCGGCGCGCGCCAGCATCCGTTCCGAGGCGGCGGCGAAGGCCAGCCCGGGCGGCAGCGCCAGCGCCTTCTGCGAGCCGGTGAGGAGGAAGTCGATCCCCCACCCCTCGGCCTCGACGCGCATCCCGGCCACGCTGGTGACCCCGTCCACCAGGAGGAGGATCTCGTCGCCGGTCTCGCGCTCGGCGGCGCGGACGGCCGCGGCGATCTCGGGGAGGGGATCGAGGACGCCGGTGGAGGTCTCGGAGTGCACCACCACCACGGCGTCGCAGCCGCCGGCGCGGAGGCGGCGGTGCACCTCGGCGGGGTCGTGGGCCTCGCCCCAGGGCACCTCGTAGCGCTCCACCTCGCGGCCGCAGTCGGTCACCAGGTCGCGGAAGCGCTCGCTGAAGGCGCCGTTGGCGAGCGCCAGCGCGCGCCGGCGGACGCCGTTGCGCACGGCGGCCTCCATGAGGCCGGTGGCGCTGGAGGTGGCCACGTACACCGGCCGCGAGGTGCCGAAGAGCGTGCGCAGGACGGGGTCGGCGGCGGCGAGGAGCGAGGAGAGCTCCGCGCCGCGGTGCCCCACCAGCGGGCAGGTCATGGCGCGCAGCACCTCGGGGCGCACCTCGGTGGGGCCCGGGAGGAAGAAGCGTCCGAACTCGGTGGTCATGTATGCGGGCTTCGCGTAAGACGATTCGTGTGTGATCCGGAACGACGTGCCGCCCACCGGCCGGCGACGCCGTACCAGCGGAGCCCAGCCCCGGTGGAGCCCGCCCCCAGCGGAGCGAATTCAGTCGCTCCGCTGGCGGGCTCCGCTGGGGGCGGGCTCCGCCGGGGGGCCGGAGGCCGCACTCAGCAGCGCTTCGCCCCGCCGCAGCAGCTCCGCCCAGGGCGAGGCGCGCAGCCGGGCGCGCTCCTCCTCCGCGGCCGCCAGCGCCAG
>DASUNK010000394.1:0-3101 GCA_036277195.1 Longimicrobiaceae bacterium
CGGCCCGGGACCCACCGGCCCGGAGCCGCCCCGGCTCTGGGCCGCGTTTTCCCCGGAAGCGTGGTTATGAGCAGCGAAGCGTACGGGAACGAGGCCGGCCGGCGCCGGCGCGGCGGCTGGCTGCTGCTGGGCCTGCTCGGCTGGACGACGGTGCTCCAGGCCGGGTGCTACTCGGTGCACCCCGTGGCCGACACGGCGCTGACGCCGGGGACCCGGCTGGTGGCCACCCTCACCCCCCAGGGGAGCGAACAGCTCGCGTCGCAGGTGGGGCCGCGGGTGGTGGCGCTGGAGGGCACGCTGGTCGGCACCCAGGGCCAGGAGTGGGAGGTGTACGTCAACACGCTGGTGAAGCGCGACAGCACGGAGGAGCACTGGAACGGGGAGCGGGTGGTGATCCCGCGCCTGGCCATCGCCTCCCTGAGCGAGCGCAGGCTGGACCGCACGCGCAGCTACCTGGCCGCCGCCGCCATCACCGTCGGCGCGCTGCTGGTGGCGCGCGGCTTCCAGTCGGGACTCTTCCTCGGCGGCGACGGCGGCGGGGGCGAGAACCCACCCAACTGAGAAGTCCTGAGTCCTAAGTCCTGAGTCCTGAGCACCCCGGGCGCCCGGCTTCCGCGTGGAGCCGGGCGCCCGCTGCTGCCTTCCGGGCAGGCCGTGCCTGGCCCGGTCCTTGCGCCCCGCCGCGCCCATGGCCGACTCCAAACCCCCCATCGAACGGCGCCGGGGAACCCCCGACCGCCGCGCCCGCGGCGGCCCCCTGGGCGCCCGGCCGCGGCTGGGGCTCATGCCGCTCCTGCTGGCGCTGCTGGGGCTGGTGGTCCTCAACCAGGTGTTCAGCAGCGCCCGCCAGCCCGAGGTCAACTACAGCGAGCTGAAGAACCGCATCGAGCGCGGGCACGTGAAGTCCGTGCGGGTGGGTCCCACCCTGATCGAGGCGGTGCCGGTGGACTCCATCCGCGAGCGCAGCGGCGCGCGCGTCTGGCGGGTCAACAAGGTGGAGGACGACACCCTCGTCCCCCTGCTGGAGAGCAAGAACATCCCCTACACCGGGCTGGGCGAGGGGCGCTACTCCTGGCTCCTCTGGCTCCTCCCCGTCGCCATCATGATCCTTTTCACCAGCCTGATGCTGCGGCGGATGAACCCCACGCAGGGGGTGCTCACCGTGGGGAAGAGCCGCGCCCGCATCGTGGGCGAGGAGGGGACCGGCGTCACCTTCAACGACGTGGCGGGGGTCGACGAGGCCAAGCAGGAGACGGTGGAGATCGTCGAGTTCCTCAAGAACCCGGACAAGTTCGCCAAGCTGGGCGCCAAGATCCCCAAGGGGGTGCTGCTGGTGGGCCCCCCCGGCACCGGGAAGACGCTGCTGGCCCGCGCCGTGGCCGGCGAGGCGGGGGTCACCTTCTTCCAGATCTCCGGCGCCGAGTTCGTGGAGATGTTCGTGGGGGTGGGCGCCGCGCGGGTGCGCGACCTCTTCGCCCAGGCCAAGGCGCAGGCGCCCTGCATCATCTTCATCGACGAGCTCGACGCGCTGGGGAAGGCCCGCACCCCCGGCGGGGTGCTGGGGGGGAACGACGAGCGCGAGCAGACGCTGAACCAGCTCCTGGTGGAGATGGACGGCTTCGACCCGCGCATCGGCGTCATCATCATGGCCGCCACCAACCGGCCGGAGATCCTGGACCCGGCGCTGCTGCGCCCCGGGCGCTTCGACCGGCAGATCCTGGTGGACCGCCCCGACGTGAAGGGGCGGCTCGACATCCTGCGCATCCACTCCAAGGGGATCTCGCTGGCGCCGGACGTGGACCTGGAGCGCATCGCCCGGCGCACGCCGGGGTTCGTGGGGGCGGACCTGGCCAACCTGCTCAACGAGGCGGCGCTGCTGGCGGCCCGGCGCGACCGCACCCAGGTGAGCATGCAGGAGATCGACGACGCGGTGGACCGCATCGTGGCCGGGCTGGAGAAGAAGAACCGCCTGATCAACGACAAGGAGCGCCGCATCGTGGCCTACCACGAGGCCGGCCACGCCATCGTGGCCGAGCGCGTGCCCACCGCCGACCCGGTGCACAAGATCTCCATCATCCCCCGCGGCGTGGCGGCGCTGGGGTACACGCAGCAGCTCCCCACCGAGGACCGCTACCTGCTCACCAAGCAGGAGCTGATGGACCGCATCGCGGTGCTGCTGGGCGGGCGCGTGGCCGAGGAGATCGTCTTCAACGAGATCTCCACCGGCGCGGGGAACGACCTGGAGCGCGTCACCGACCTGGCGCGGAGCATGGTGACCGAGTACGGGATGTCGCGCGAGCTGGGGCCGGTGAACCTGGCGGGGCCGCGGCGCGCGCAGTTCCTGCAGCTCCCCGAGCCGGACGGGGCGCGGCGGAGCTACTCCGAGGACACGGCGCGCGAGATCGACGCCGAGATCCGCGGGCTGATCGAAGGCACCTACGAGCGGGTGCGGAAGATCCTGGCCGACGACCGCGAGATCCTGGAGATCCTGGCGCAGCGGCTGCTGGAGGTGGAGGTGGTGGACGAGAGCGAGCTGCGCGAGATCATGCAGCTGCCGCCGCGCACCAAGGAGCCCGACGAGAGCCGGGTGGTGGTGACGCCCCCGGCCAAGGGGGGGCTGGGCGACGAGACGCGCGCGGCCGCGTCGGAGGAGGGACGGCCGTGAGCTAGCGCCTCCCCAGCAGCCGCTCCACCACCTCCGCCCCGCGCTCCGCCGCCCCCAGCCCCGCCTGCACGTACCCGCGCGCCGCCTCGCCCGCCGCCGCGCGCTCGCCCTCGTCCGAGAGGAGCGTGCAGAGCCGGGCCGCGAGCTCGCTCTCGGCGGTCACCTCGAAGGCGCCGCCCGCGTCGATCAGCCCGGCCGCCTCGCGCGCGTTGGCGTGGCGCGGGCCGAAGAGCACCGGCGCCCCGAACGCCGCCGGCTCCAGCACCGAGTGCAGCCCCTTCGTCCCGAATCCCCCGCCCACGTACGCCAGGTCGGCCACGGCGTAGAGGTCGCCCAGCACCCCCACGCGGTCCACCACCACCACCTCGGGCACCGGGCCCGCGTCCAGCGCCGAGAGGCGGGCGTGCGCCAGCCCCAGCCCGTCGAGCGCCGCCTC